>JAEYRK010000062.1 GCA_023435645.1 Bacillota bacterium | reverse complement strand
CTTTCCCGTGACCGTTATTGGGGTACTCCGCTTCCGATCTGGGAATGTGAGGATGGACACCGTCACTGTATCGGAAGTATTGAAGAGCTGAAGGCCATGACTGACAATTGCCCGGATAATATAGAGCTTCACAGACCATTTATCGATGCAGTTACCATCAAGTGTCCGGAGTGCGGGAAAGAGATGACTCGTGTGAAGCCGGTAATCGACTGCTGGTATGACTCCGGTTCCATGCCTTTTGCACAGTGGCACTATCCCTTCGAGAATCAGGAGGTATTTGAGGATAATTTCCCGGCTGACTTCATCAGTGAGGCAGTTGACCAAACCAGAGGCTGGTTCTATTCTCTGCTGGCGATTTCAACCTTGATCTTTGAAAAGGCACCGTTTAAGAATGTAATCGTATTGGGACACGTGCAGGATGAGAACGGACAGAAGATGTCCAAATCCAAGGGCAATGCAGTGGATCCCTTTGATGCCCTGGAGCAACATGGTGCGGATGCAATCCGTTGGTATTTTTATATCAACTCTGCCCTATGGCTGCCGAACCGTTTCCATCACGGTGCGGTGACCGAAGGCCAGAGAAAGTTCATGGGTACTCTTTGGAATACCTATGCCTTCTTCGTGCTATATGCGAACATCGATCAATTCGATGCGACAAAATATACACTGGAATATGATAAGCTTCCGGTAATGGATCAGTGGCTGCTGTCCAAGCTAAATACCCTGATCAAATCCGTCGACGAGCACCTGGATCACTACAGAATCACAGAGGGAGCCAGAATGCTGGCAGACTTTGTGGATGAACTCTCCAACTGGTATGTTAGAAGAAGCAGGGAGCGCTTCTGGGCAAATGGAATGCCTCAGGACAAAATCAATGCGTATATGACACTATACACCGCGTTGACTGAGGTTTGTAAAACAGCTGCTCCATTCATTCCGTTCATGACTGAGGAGATTTATCAGAATCTTGTGGTGAATATCGATCCGAAGGCTCCGAAGAGCATCCACCTATGCGATTTCCCCACCTATAAGGAGGAATACATCAATAAGGATTTGGAAGAGAGTATGGAGGAGGTTCTGGAAATCGTTGTTCTTGGCCGCGCCTGCCGTAATGCTGCGAATATTAAGAACCGACAGCCCATTGGCAGAATGTATGTGAAGGCTGATGGGAAGCTTTCCGAGTTTTATCGGGATATCATCGCAGAGGAGCTGAATGTGAAGGAGGTTCTATTCACGGAGGATGTCAGAGCCTTTACCTCCTACAACTTCAAGCCCCAGCTTAAGACTCTGGGACCGAAATTCGGTAAGCAGCTGGGTGCGATCCGCACCATTTTGTCTGAGCTGAACGGTAATCAGGCAATGGATGAAATCAATGCTACCGGTAAGCTGAAGATCAATTTAGAAGGAACAGAGATATTTCTCGAGCGAGAGGATCTCTTGATAGAAGCGGCACAGACAGAGGGCTTTATTTCTGACTCGAATTATGGTATTACCGTGGTATTGGATACCAACCTGACAGAGGAGTTGGTGGAGGAAGGCTTCGTCCGTGAAATCATCAGTAAAGTCCAGACCATGCGTAAGGAAGCAGACTTTGAGGTTATGGACCATATCCGTGTCTCAATGGCAGGAAATGATAGAGTAAAGGCCATCATGGAACGGAATATCGATGTAATCAAAAGCGATGTTATGGCAGAGCTGCTCCAATTTGATCAGGTACAGGGCTTTACGAAGGATTGGGATATAAACGGTGAGAAGGTTACCCTGGGTGTGGAGAAGCTATAGCTGAAGGAGAGACCTACCGACAATCCGTACGGTGACCTCTTATGGAATGAAGATGTATCGTTTACTTTCCGGGTTTTTTATTATATAATGAAACTGTGAGGACGATAAATCCATATGAATAATCAGAAAGGTTGTGATTCCATGAAGCTGATTTATGTCATAGTACGCAATATAGATAGCGGGGATGTTACTCAAGCCCTTAATAAACAGGGCTTCTATGTAACAAAGCTTGCTTCTACCGGAGGTTTTCTAAGGGAGGGTAATACGACCTTGATGATCGGTACGGATGCTGAGAAGGTGGAGGAGGTCATTACCATTGTAAAAGATACCTGTGGTCCCAGAAAGCAGATTATCTCCAATCCGATAGGGCCGGGCGAGTATGCGGCAATGAATGTAGTAGTAAATATAGGTGGAGCAACGATCTTTGTAACAGAGGTAGACCGCTTCGAAAAAATATGAAAGCCCCGAACAGGGACTTAGGATGTTACTAGAAGAATAAGAAAGAATGGCCCCGGAGTCTGTGGTATTGTTAGATATTGCAGGAAGCCGGGGCTTTCACATTGTCGAAGGAGATACAAGCTTAGCTAAATCTGAAATATTTGTGAAATGACGTTTTTTGCTTTCTTTTTTGTATAAAATATGATATAACCAAAGGAGCACTTTATAATGAGTTCGGAGCTTGCTACCCGGGCGGGATTGAGGAAAGGATTGACAAAATGAAGAAAAGAGCACTATATTTGGCAGTAAGTATGAGCATTTTATTACTGGCGGCAGGCTGCAATAAAAAGGATGATAATAAGCAGGTGGAAGGAACTCCTACACCGGCTATTGAAGGCACTACAGATACCGATGATGGGACAGGCACAGCTAATTCAGACACTACAGAGAATGCCGGCGCAACAGGGGATGCACCTGAGTACCTTGTCAATGAGCTGGTGAAAGAGGAATATAAGATAGAGGATTATATTGCCCTAGGACAATACAAAGGGATAGAGATCACTGTTGCACCTGCAGTAGTTACGGAGGAAGACCTTCAGGTTGCGATCCAGTCCGAGCTGGGCGAGAATGGTGCTACCCTTGAGGAGATTACCGGACGTGCCGTTAAGCGCGGTGATACCGTTAATATTGATTACGAAGGCCTGAAGGATGGGGTTGCGTTTGAAGGCGGTACCTTTGCGGGTCATGATCTGATGATCGGTTCCAACTCCTTTATCCCTGGTTTCGAAGACGGTATAATTGGAGCTAAGACAGGAGATAAGCTGGACCTTAATATTACCTTCCCCGAAAACTATGATTCCCAGGAGCTGGCAGGGCAACCGGTAGTGTTCAAGGTTACAGTAAATAAGATTCAGGAATATAAGCTGACAGAGGATTATGTAACAGAGAATACCGAGTATGCAAATATTGAGCAATATAAGGCTGCACTCAAGGATAGCCTGATGGAAGAAAAAGAAGCTAGTAGGCAGGCAGAAATCGAATACAGTATTTATAACAATATCGTAGCAGCTTCTACGATTAGTTCTCTACCTCAGACTCTGCTGGATTACTATAAAAATGATATGAAGGTTTACTATAGCAACTTTGCGATGGCTTATGGCATGGACTTTGCAGGCTTCTTATCCATTAGCGGAGTAACCGAGGAGGAGTTTGATAAGGATGCCGAGGGATATGCTAAGAATATGGCTACCAGAGATTTGGTTTATAATGCAATTATCAAGGCAGAGGGTATGGAGCTGTCCGAAGAAGAATATAATGAAAAGGCGCTGCTCCTAGCTGAGGAATATGGTTATGAAAGCATCGAGGATTTTATGTCAGTTGCTGATCCTGATATTCTCAGGGAAGAGATCATGATGAATATGGTATCGGACTTTATCGTCGCAGAAGCAATTGTGAAATAATTCAGTAAAGAAGGACATATGATAAAGGAATTTCTACCAATTAGCAAGAAGGATATGGATCAGAGGGGATGGACACAATGTGACTTTGTCTTCGTGACAGGGGATGCCTATGTGGACCATCCCTCCTTTGGTCCGGCGATTATCAGCAGACTACTGGAAAGCTACGGCTATCAGGTGGGCATCATTGCTCAGCCTGACTGGAAAAGGGATGACAGTATTACCCTTCTAGGTGAGCCAAGGCTCGGCTTTCTGGTCAGTGGCGGAAATATGGATTCCATGGTGAATCACTATTCGGTTGCGAAGAAGCGAAGGCAGACAGACGCGTATTCCCCCGGTGGAAGGATGGGACTTCGCCCAGACAATGCAACCATTGTCTACTGTAACCTGATTAGAAAACAATACAAGAATATTCCGATTATCATCGGAGGAATAGAAGCAAGTCTCCGTAGATTGGCCCATTACGATTACTGGAGTGATAAGGTGAAGCGTTCCATACTGCTGGATTCACAGGCGGATCTCCTCTCCTATGGAATGGGAGAGCATGCAATCATTGAAATCGCAGAAGCCTTGAACAGCGGAATTGAGGTTAAGGATATTACCTATGTGGCAGGAACGGCGTATCGTACGAGCAGTCTGGAGTCCGTCTATGATGCCATACAGCTTCCCGGCTTTCAGGATCTCACTGGGAGTAAAAAAGAATTTGCTAGAAGCTTCTATATTCAGTATACCAACACAGATCCTTATTCGGGCAAACGCTTAGTGGAGCCCTATAGGGAGAAGGAATACATCGTTCAAAACCCACCCGCAAAGCCCCTGACACAGGCGGAGATGGACCGGGTTTATTCGCTTCCCTATAGGAGGGAATACCATCCGATTTATGAGGCGGTGGGTGGAATACCTGCCATTCAGGAGGTTAAATTCAGTCTGGTCAGTAACCGCGGATGCTATGGCGGGTGTAATTATTGTGCACTGACCTTCCATCAGGGAAGAATTCTTCAGACCAGAAGCCACGAGTCCATTCTGGCAGAAGCAAATCAACTGATCTGGGACAAGGATTTTAAAGGGTATATCCATGATGTTGGAGGACCAACGGCTAATTTCAGGCATGCTGCCTGTGCGAAGCAGCAGACGAAAGGAGTCTGTACCAATAAACAATGTCTGTATCCAACCCCCTGTAAGAGCCTTAAAATTGACCACTCTGATTATCTTGAGCTGCTTCGGAAGCTAAGAAGGCTCCCCAATGTTAAGAAGGTCTTTATCCGTTCAGGGATCCGCTATGACTATCTGGTCAAGGATAAGGATGATACCTTCTTTAAGGAGCTTTGCGAGCATCATATCAGCGGACAGCTGAAGGTGGCTCCGGAGCATATCAGTAATCGGGTTCTGGCTCTGATGGGAAAGCCAGAGAACTCCGTATATGAGGAATTTCAGACCAAATATAAGAAAATGAATGAGAAGCTGGGGAAGAATCAGTTTGTTGTTCCCTACCTGATCTCCTCACATCCCGGTTCTACCCTGGGAGAGGCGATAAAGCTGGCAGAATACCTTAGGGATCTGGGCTATATGCCGGAGCAGGTGCAGGATTTCTATCCTACGCCCTCGACGATCTCAACCTGCATGTATTATACCGGACTGGATCCAAGAACCATGGAGGAGGTATATGTACCGAGGTCTTCCCACGAAAAGGCCATGCAGAGAGCCCTGATTCAATACCGGAATCCAAAGAATTATAGCCTTGTGGTAGAGGCGTTAACAAAAGCTGGCCGAACAGATCTGATCGGTTTCGATAAGAAATGCCTGGTACGTCCAAGGCAGCTATCCAAGGAAAAGAAGTGGGCAGCCCATCAAACCTCCGCCTCCGGACAAAGGGCAGAAAAACAATTCGGAGACAGCAGAAATAGTGCTGGAAGCAGAACTGCTAGCGGAAGAGGTAAAGCCAACGGCGACAATAGAACCAGCGGTGGAAGAAGAACCAGTAGCGGAAACAGAACCGATGGCAGAAGCAGAACAGGCGGCGGAAGCAGAACCGGTAGCGGAAGCAGAACAGGCGGCGGAAATAGAACCAGTAGTGGAAGCAGAACCAGCGGTGGAAATAGAACCGGTAGCGGAAGAAGTAAGAAACGATAGGGATCCCAAAAGAGGAATATGGATATGGTCCTGTAATGGGTCATAGAGAGCGATCTTAGTAAATTCATAGACGAGGCCATAGAGAGCAATCTTAGTTAGTTCATAGACGAGGCAATAGATAAGGTCTGGAAACTTATGTTAATGTTGACAACAAATCGAGAAAATGATATACTACGCAAGGCATCTGTTTCATATATCGAGATATTATCGTTGATCGGCTCTTGGTCCAGGCAGACCAAGAGCTGTTTTATGCCACGGAAAGAGTTAGTATCGTTACAAAGGAGCCTTATTGAAAGGATACATAGGAATAAAGGTTAAGGGAAATATATACATGAACATTATTGGAAAGGATATAAGAATGGAATCAAACAGATTTGATGTAATGGATTTAAGCCCCCAGATTCTTCGGGCAGTGGAGGAAATGGGTTTTGAAGAAATGTCACCGATTCAGGCGAAGGCAATCCCTGCGATGCTGAACGGAAAGGATATTGTCGGGCAGGCACAGACCGGGACCGGCAAAACAGCAGCCTTTGGAATCCCCTTATTACAGAGGGTGGATCCAAAGGACAGAAGCCTGCAGGCCCTTGTTCTATGTCCCACCAGAGAGCTTGCAATCCAGGTGGCAGAGGAGTTTCGTAAGCTGGCAATGTTCCTCCATGGAATAAAGATTCTACCCGTATATGGAGGCCAGGAGATCTCAAAGCAGATACGTTCTCTCAAAGGTGGGGTACAGGTCATCATTGGTACTCCGGGACGTGTGATGGATCATATGAGGAGAAAAACCATCCGCTTTGACGGCTTAAAAATGGTGGTGCTTGATGAGGCGGATGAAATGCTGAACATGGGCTTCCGTGAGGATATTGAGACCATCCTGAGTGATGCGCCCATCGAACGTCAGACGGTGCTGTTCTCGGCAACCATGCCCGGACCGATTCTGGAGATCGCTCGGACCTATCAGAAGAATGCAGAGATGATCCGTGTGGTAAAGAAGGAGTTGACGGTACCTAAAATCGAACAGTATTATTATGAGGTCAGCCCGAAGAACAAGGAGGAGGTACTGTCCAGGCTGCTGGATATGTACAACCCCAAATTATCCTTGGTCTTTTGCAATACCAAGAAGCAGGTAGATCTGCTGACCAGTAACCTTCAGGGCAGAGGGTATTTTGCAGAGGGACTTCACGGTGATTTGAAGCAGGTCCAGAGAGACCGCGTCATGAACAGCTTCCGAAATGGGAAGACGGATATCTTAGTTGCTACGGATGTGGCGGCAAGGGGAATTGATGTGGATGACGTAGAGGCGGTATTTAACTATGATGTACCCCAGGATGATGAGTACTATGTTCATAGAATCGGACGAACCGGTCGTGCCGGCAGGGAAGGCAGAGCCTTTACTCTGGTTGTAGGCCGCGAAGTGTTTAAGCTCAGGGATATTCAAAGATACTGTAAGACCAAGATTATGCTGCAGCCCATTCCCTCCGTCAATGATGTGACGGCAGTAAAGGCGGAAAAAATATTGGATAAGGTCCATAACATCATTATGGAAGAGGACCTAGCTAAAATGATCACGTTAATTGAGGATAGGGTCAATGAAGAGGAATACACCTCTCTGGAGTTGGCAGCTGCCTTCCTGAAGCTTGCTATGGGAGACGAGAGCGGAAGGGAAGAGGAGGAGAAGGGATATACGGACTTTGGTGATACCGGGGCAGAAGCCGGTATGGTCCGCTTGTTTGTCAATCTAGGTAAGAAGCAGAATGTAAGACCCGGAGATATCCTAGGTGCGATTGCAGGGGAGACCGGTATGCCCGGGAAGCTGATCGGTTCCATCGATATGTATGATAAATATACCTTCGTGGAGGTTCCGAGGGAATATGCTTCCGAAGTGATCCATACGATGAAAGCGGCAAAGATAAAGGGTAAGAGCATTAATATCGAACCGGCAAACAGAAAGTAAGACTCTGTGAGGATAGGGTGAAAAGGGGAAGCAAGATATCCTTGACTTATAGAGCACTCTATCATATAATAATAATTACTATTATTAGTCTTGTTTTGTATGAGGAGTGAATTTATGGCAGCCATTAAGTATAGCCGTCAACGTGAAGCAATCAAGGAGTATCTGGCGCAAACCAAGGAGCATCCGACGGCTGATATTGTGTATATGAACATTCGTAATGTTTATCCAAACATCAGCCTTGGTACAGTATACCGCAATCTTAATCTCCTGGCGGAGCAGGGTGAAATAGTTAAAATTAATTGTCGGGACGGCAGTGACAGATTTGATGGTAATTCATCTCTTCACTATCATTTTATCTGCAATGAATGTGGTAAGATAGTCGATCTGGAGATGGAGTCCATCGAGCATATCAATGAAATTGCCAATACCGGTTTTGAGGGTAAGATTGACGGTCATGTTACCTATTTCAATGGAACCTGCCCACAGTGCTTAACATAAGAGCTTACAGCACGGAATTGTATTAGGATAACCGTTTTATCTTTATGATCCGGGATGCGGAGGATACTCTACCGGAGGAGAAGGATAAAGCGGTTTTATTTTTAGCGTTACAATAAGGTCTGCGGTTCTTAGAGTAGTTCTATGATATATATACGAAAAGGGTCTTGACAATAGAGGCATCTTGGAATATGATATATATAATGGTAATAGTTACTATTATTATCAACTACATTACATATTAAAGGAGATCTAACATGAAGAAATTTGTTTGTCAGGTATGTGGCTATGTACATGAAGGAGACAGCGCACCGGATGCCTGCCCGATTTGTAAAGCGCGGAAGGAAAAATTTACGGAGAAGTCCGAAGGATTATTCTGGGCAGATGAGCATGTGGTAGGTGTGGCTCAGGGCGTAAGTGATGATATTCTTAAGGATCTTAGGGATAATTTCATGGGCGAGTGCACCGAAGTAGGAATGTACCTTGCAATGGCAAGAGTGGCACACAGAGAAGGATATCCTGAGATTGGTATGTATTATGAGAAGGCTGCTTGGGAAGAGGCAGAGCATGCAGCAAAGTTTGCTGAGCTTCTTGGTGAAGTGGTAACCTCCAGTACACAGAAAAATCTGCAGTTAAGAGTAGATGCAGAGAATGGTGCTTGCATGGGTAAGAAGGACCTTGCTACCCGTGCGAAAGTAGCAAACCTGGATGCAATCCATGATACTGTCCATGAGATGGCTAAGGACGAAGCTAGACACGGTAAAGCTTTCCAAGGTTTACTTGAAAGATACTTCGGTAAATAAGAATTATATAAATCATAGTCACACATCACAAATGTTTTTATGGTGTGTGGCTTTTTTCAATCAGATTTTAACAGACTACATATGCAAATAAATAATTTAATAGTATAAGGAGGACTTTATTATGTTAAAACGATATGCGAATTTATCATTTACTTATGCAGTGATTGGTCTCATATCAGGCGTTTTCTTTCGTGAGTTTACAAAACTTAATCAATTTACAGGTAAAACAAGTTTAGCTAGCATACATACTCACTATTTGACACTTGGAATGTTTTTCTTTCTAATTTTGCTATTGCTTGAGAAAAACTTTGCTTTTTCTTCACAAAAGCATGTGAATAAAGCAGTTATAATATATAATATTGGACTAAATATATCCAGTATCGGCTTTATGATGAGAGGTCTTGCTGAGGTATGGGGAACAGAATTAAGTAAGGCACTAGATTCATCTATCTCAGGAATTTCTGGTGTTGGTCATATTCTGCTTGGTTTTTCTATGCTTTATTTATTACTGAAGGTTAGAAAGAAGGTTGTATAAAAGCGCTATAGCTCAACAATGAATGATTCAATTGCTTACATCTACGGTTTGGAGCTTTGCTCATAGTAGAGAGTATAGAAAGAGCTGACCCCAGGGACTGGCCGATCAGATGATTCTGAATGGAAGTCCCTTTCTTTATATATTTGCTCCCCCGATAAAAGAAACGCCCCATTTCCCTTGGGCGTTTCTTTTGTTAAGCTGAAAAGGCGCAGAGAGTATTTATCTTAAGGAAAAGTGGAATTGTTTACAGCATATCAAAGAGGCGCTCAACACATCCAAAGCTTGCCAGAGATAATAACATAATATTGTAAACAATGTGATATTATGTTATATTAAAGAAAAGTAAGGATCTTAGTAATGGGAGGAAGAATATGAAGTGTGTAAGGTTAAAGAATCGTAATAGGAATCATTTCAACGTAATAAAGAAAGTAGGCCTTTTTCTCGTTCTGTTTATGGTAGCGATGTTTCCTAAGAGGGTAGAGGCAGGAAGCAATGAGTTTGAAATAAAAGATGGAGTGTTAATTAATTATTATGGTGATGGGGGATCAGTTACAATCCCGGATACCGTTACTTCCATAGGTAAGAATGCATTTCGCAATTGTAATAACTTGACAAGCGTAACCATCCCTAACTCCGTTACATCCATAGGGGAGGCTGCTTTTATGTATTGTATTAATTTAACGAATGTTAGTATTCCTGACTCTGTTACATCTATAGGGGAGGATGCATTTTTTTGGTGTAAAAGTTTAGTTGGTGTAAGTATTCCAAACTCCGTTACATCTATAGGAAAAGCTGCTTTTTTCGATTGTATTAAATTAACCAGCATAGTCATTCCTGCTTCCGTTACCTACATTGAGGATGGTGCTTTTTGTGGTTGCACCAGTTTATCCGACATAACCATTCCAACTACTACCACCTTCATCGGTGGCAATGTATTTGGAGATACCCCCTGGCTAGCTAAGAAGCAGAAAGAAAATCCATGGGTTATAATCAATAATATATTAGTTGATGCAGAGTTAGTGAAAGGGAAGGTAACTATCCCGAATTCCGTTAGCATAATCTCTGGTGATGCTTTTTACAATAATAACAACGTAAGCAGTATTACTATTCCTGATAGTGTTACCTATATAGGATATAATGCGTTTAGCGATTGTAGGGAATTAACCAGCATAGTCATTCCTACTTCCGTAACCTATATAGGAAGAGGAGCTTTTAGCTTTTGTAAGAAGTTAACCAGCTTAGTCATTCCTGCTTCCGTTACCTATATTGGAAATGAAGCTTTTTATGGTTGCTCCAGTTTATCTGACATAACCATTCCAACTACTACTACTTTTATCGGTGATAATGCTTTTATTGATACCCCCTGGCTAGCTAAGAAACAGAAAGAAAATCCATTAGTTATACTCAATAATATGATAGTAGATGCAGTGTTAGCGAAAGGGAAGGTAACCATACCAAATACCGTAATCTCCATCGTGGGTCGTGCTTTTCAATATAACGACAGCATAAGCAGTGTAACCATTCCGAAAGGTGTTACGAATATTGGAGATTATGCTTTTGCCGAGAACAGCGAATTAACCAGTGTAACCTTTCAAGGTTCTGATATCACCTTTGGTGAGGATGTGTTTTATGAAAGTAATGAAACGCTTACCTTTTATTGTGCCTCCGATTCCACAGCTTATGAATATGCAAAGAATTATGAGATAAACGTCAAAATTGTAGACCTGAAGCTTAATAAAGAATCAGTAAGTATTAAAAAGGGTAAAACATATCAACTACAGGCTACCGTATATTTAGGTGACATAAGCAAACAAAAAGTCACATGGACTAGCTCAAACAAGAAGGTTGTTACAGTTAGCTCCAGAGGGTTGATAAAAGGACTAAAGCCCGGAAAAGCGACAATTACAGCATTACTTCCTAATGGTGAAAAAAGAACCTGTAAGGTAGTAGTGAAATAGTATTTTATACTTCCCCTTAGATATTGTTCCCAGCACAGAGATGCATCCTTATTTCAACGGGGTGCATTTCGTTTTATCAGAGGAAGGATCGCCCCCCAAATAAAAAACGCCCCTCCCTGGGGCATTTCTTATGTTAACAGGATGAATGAATGTCTTTCATATTAATAATTAGAGATCCTAGTAGTTCTGGATGATTTTACTTTCCAAGTGTTTGGGCTTATAGAGAAGGAAGGCCATCCTATGGAGCAATTCGCTGATCCAGAGGATGACCTTCCTTTTCATTGTTTTGATTCGTGTAAAAAAATATATAGTTTACTTCGTTCTCATAATATGTACGCAATAGACATAGATATTCTGGATCTTTTTGGCCTCTACTCCATCCACATGGATTACCGGCTGCGTCTCGGAAGGAGTTGTATAGATCTTAAAGAGGATTCCATCCTGATTTACTCTCATATTTCTAATCTGTTTTGATACATAATCCTTTTTAGGAACCCCGATGTAATTAAAGATAATATTGTAGGTGTCCGGGTGGGTAAAGCATAGGATGATTTCATCCTCCTCATACATTCCGATGATTTCCCTGGCTTCCTCAAAGGTCATATTCGTACATTTGTATTCGCCCTCATTGAACAGGGTATTCATGTTGCTATTATCCAGTAGCAGTAATGGATTACTTGGTTTCATTACCATAATGACTACTCCTTCCATGATCCAATAATATGATTAGTACTATGATGGGTATATATAAAGTATACGGAAATCCCTGGCAGATGTCAATAGAACAGGAAACGAATGGCACTTATGTCGGTACTATATGGCAGTTGCATAGAAAGACAAAGACAGTATCATAGCTGGGTAAAGACTGCTGCATAGTAGGAAAGGTTGCTGTATCAATGGGCACTGCTGCTTAGGTGTGAGGGGATCATGGCGGGTATAAAAAACCTGTCCTCCCCAAGAGCCAAAAGGGGCTAACGGGAAGGACAGGAATCATTTTTTATTATTCATTACTATGAATAGAAGTCCGTAAAGAGAAGAGTTACAGTTGATTAATCGCTCTCTTTACATAGGAAGTATGCAGAAGGTCATGGGCCTTATGGCTGCCGGGCTTTCCGAGATACTCCTCATAGAGCTTCTTAATGGAAGGATTCTCATGGGACTTACGGATCGGCATAGACGCATCCTGTTGATAGAGAGCCTTTGCACGCTCTGCACGAAGATCAGTGAAGTTTCTCACTGTGGCAGGCTGGATCGGCTGTCCTCCACCATTCACGCATCCGCCGGGGCATCCCATGATCTCTATAAAGTGGTAATTAGCCTTACCGGATTTAACATCCTCAAGTACCTTTCTGGCATTGGCTAAGCCGGAGGCTACAGCCACATTAACATCCATTCCTGCAACATGATAGGTTGCTTCCTTGATACCCTTGACACCTCTTACCTCAGTAAAATCAAGGTTTGTAAGCTCCTCGCCGGTCAGGGTTTCAACTGCGGTACGAAGTGCTGCCTCCATAACGCCACCCGTAGCACCGAAGATTACAGCGGCACCGGTGGAGTCTCCGAGAGGATTATCAAATTCTTCATCCGGGAGGGATACGAAGTTTAAGCCAACGCGTTCAATCATTCTTGCAAGCTCTCTGGTAGTGATGGAGATATCCACATCAGGTACACCTGCTGCATCCTGATCCTCTCTGCCAATTTCAAATTTCTTAGCAGTACAAGGCATTACGCTGACCATAACAATGTTATTCGGGTCAAGGCCCATTTTCTCAGCATAATAAGTCTTAGTAATAGCACCGAACATCTGCTGAGGAGACTTACAGCTGGATAAGTGATCAATCATATCGGGGTAATAATGCTCACAGTACTTGATCCAGCCCGGTGAGCAGGAGGTGATCAGCGGAAGCACGCCGCCGTTTTGTACCCTGTCAAGGAATTCAGTTGCTTCCTCCATGATGGTGAGGTCAGCAGCAAAATCAGTATCAAATACCTTATCAAAGCCCAGGCGACGAAGAGCAGCAACCATCTTACCCTGAACATTGGTACCGATCGGATAACCGAATTCTTCACCAAGGGCTGCACGTACTGCGGGAGCCGTCTGAACAATAACATACTTCTCAGGATCATCAATTGCAGCGAATACATCAGTGGTATAATCCTTCTCGGCCAGTGCTCCGGTCGGGCAGACTGCGATACACTGTCCGCAGGATACACAGCTGGTTTCGCCAAGGCCCATATCAAAGGCACAGGCAATTGTAGTATCAAAGCCACGCTCATTGGCACCGATGACTCCGATGCCCTGTACTCTGTCACATACAGCAGCACAGCGTCTGCAAAGAATACATTTATTATTATCGCGTACCATATGAGGAGAAGTGACATCCACATCATAGTGGTTGCGCTCGCCCTCAAACAGCCGATCGTCGGATACCATTAGGTCATTACAAAGCTTCTGGAGTTCGCATTTGCCGCTTCTGACGCAGGAAAGACATTTTCTGTCGTGGTCAGAGAGAATCAGCTCCAGGGTCTGCTTACGGGATTCCAATACCTTGGGTGTATTAGTTCTAATCTCCATTCCATCTGCTACGGGATACATACAGGAGGCAACGAGGCTTCTGGCACCCTTTACTTCAACGACACAGATACGACAGGCACCAATTTCGTTAATCTCTTTTAAGTAGCATAAGGTAGGAATATCGATGTGTGCCATTTTGGCCGCCTCTAATATAGTGGAACCCTTGGGTACATCGAGAGATATACCATTTATTTTGATCTTTACCGTTTCCATAGTTTCCTCCTTTATCGCTTAGAGATGGCACCAAAGCGGCATTTCTCCACACAGGCACCGCACTTGATACACTTACTCTGTTCGATGATATGAGCCTCCTTAACCTTACCCTGGATAGCCCCATTCGGGCAAACACGGGCACATAAGGTACAGCCTTTACATTTATCAGCATCAATCACATAGGACAGAAGGGACTTACATACACCGGCAGGACACTTCTTGTCAACCACATGGGCAACATACTCATCCCTAAAGTAGCGCAGGGTGGATAATACAGGGTTGGGTGCTGTCTGACCAAGTCCGCAGAGCGCATTTTCCTTAATATATAAGCAAAGCTCTTCCAGGCGATCCAGGTCTTCCAGAGTACCGTTACCCATGGTGATCTTATCCAGTAACTCATGCATGCGCTTGGTACCGATACGGCAAGGAGTACATTTACCGCAGGACTCGTCAACGGTGAATTCCAAGAAGAATTTAGCGATATCCACCATACAGTTGTCTTCGTCCATAACGATCAGTCCACCGGAGCCCATCATGGAACCGATTTGAATTAAATTATCATAATCAATCGGAATATCAAAATGCTCCACGGGGATACAGCCACCGGAGGGTCCGCCGGTCTGAGCTGCCTTGAACTTCTTGCCGCCTGGAATACCGCCGCCGATATCCTCAACAACCTCACGGAGTGTTGTACCCATAGGGATCTCAACAAGTCCGGTATTCTTAATCTTACCGCCAAGAGCAAATACTTTGGTTCCCTTGGACTTCTCAGTACCCATGGAAGTAAACCATTCGGGTCCGTTTAATATAATCTGAGGAATGTTTGCATAGGTTTCTACATTGTTTAGGATCGTAGGCTTCTCAAATAAACCTTTTTGTGCAGGGAACGGAGGACGCGGACGGGGTTCGCCGCGATTTCCTTCGATAGAGGTCATAAGAGCTGTTTCCTCACCACATACGAAGGCACCGGCACCAAGTCTTAAATCAATATCAAAACTAAAATCGGTACCGAAGATATTGTTGCCAAGCAGACCATATTCTCTGGCCTGTTCAATTGCGATTTTAAGACGATCTACTGCAATTGGATATTCTGCACGGACATAGATGTAACCCTGAGAAGCACCGATTGCATAGCCTGCGATTGCCATGGCCTCAAGCACCACATGCGGATCTCCCTCTAAGACAGAACGGTCCATGAATGCACCGGGGTCGCCTTCATCCGCATTACAGCAAACATACTTCTGGTCAGCATCGTTGCCCTTTGCCAGCTTCCACTTCATACCTGTAGGGAAGCCGCCGCCTCCACGGCCACGAAGACCACTGTCCAGGATAGTCTGGATTACTTGGTCAGGCGTATACTCGGTCAGAACCTTACCAAGAGCCTCATAACCATTGGTTGCGATATATTCATCAATATTCTCGGGATTAATGACACCACAGTTACGGAGAGCAATTCTGTGCTGCTTTTTGTAAAAATCAGTATCATTTAAGGACTTCAGCGTACCTTCCTTGTCTTCCTCTTTAAATACAAGGCGGGTAACAATACGTCCCTTCATCAGATGCTCGGAAACGATCTCAGGAACATCCTCCGGCTTCACCAAGGCATAGAAGGTCGCTTCAGGATAAATAACCATAATCGGACCTAAGGCACAAAGACCATGACAACCGGTCTGAATAACAGCTACTTCATCCTTTAAGCCGGCTTTACTAATTTCAGCTTGCAGTGATTCTACGATTTGAAGGGTCCCTGAGGAAGTACACCCAGTTCCACCACAAACCAATACGTGTGAACGATACATAATGTGACCTCCTTTGGATTAACCGATTGATTCGGATATGGTATATTTTTTCACTACCTGACCACGGATAATATGCTGCTCTAATACCTCAAGTGCTTTTTCCGCTGTCATTTTTACATAGGTTACTTTTTCCTTGCCGGGCTCGATTACTTCGATAATCGGCTCAAACTGGCACAGCCCGATACATCCGGTCTGAACAACCGATACATCGGTTAAGCCTTTTGACTGTACCGCATCGGAAAGGGCATTAAGAACCGGTCTGGCACCGCTTGCAATACCGCAGGTTGCCATACCGACTACAATACGTGTCTGATTATGACTTTCATTGCGAAGGCCCATCTGACCCTGCATCATTTCCCTGATTGCCTTAAGCTCTTCAAGAGATTTCATCTGTTTCCCTCCTATTTGATTATACTATTCAATACGTTGCAGTGGGGGGGTCATATGAGACGGCCGCCATCCACTTCCTGTTTGTTTTCGCTCAGATATTCTTTTATATAAGCAGCTACCTCCGGAACGGTAAACGGAATGTCGCCCAGGATCTCACGAACCTCTCTGGTATCAAGGGTAAAGGCCCTTCCGTTAAAGCCATAGGTATACATAAAGTCAATCTGTGAATTAGCTATAAGTAATGTATAGATTGTGCTGTTGATATCTCCCAGAGGCATCCTGTCGATATGGGATAAACCGAAGGTGGCCGAAACGGTTGTTCCTGCTCCTAAGATCGACTCCATATGAAAGTTTCCGCCTGTGTCGACTGCTGCCTGCTTCATAAAGGGTATCCCTAAACCAACACCTCTTGTCGTCCTGGTGGTAAAGAAGGGGTCTTCTGCCTTCATCAGCTGCTCTGTTGTCATTCCGCAGCCATTATCAGAAATACATAGGGACAAGAGATCCTGTTCGGTATCAATGTCCACATTGATTACAATCAGACTGGCACCGGCCCGAATTGAATTATTAGCAATATCTAGTACATTAAGCGATAATTCCGTCATCATATTATTTGTATTTTGCGATAATTCCGTCCAAATCGTCGAGAGTTAATTTTCCATATACATCTTCGTTTATTGTAATAACAGGGGCAAGACCGCAGGCGCCGATACAGCGGCAGGATTCTAAGGAGAAATTACCGTCAGGAGTACATTCCCCATCCTTCACACCAAGCATTTCTACGAGTTTGTTAAAAATATCACCAGAACCCTTTACATAGCAAGCGGTACCCAAGCATACTGAAACTTTATATTTTCCCTTCGGGTAAAGCGAGAATTGGGAGTAAAAAGTAACTATTCCGTATATCTTCTCTAAAGGAACATTTAATTCATTTGATATTATGGTTTGAACCTCAACCGGTAGGTAGCCATAAATATCTTGTGCCTTTTGCAGGATGGGCATCAGGGCGCCTTTGTCATCACGGTGATCAGCGATAACCTGTAAAAGTGCAGCCTCCTGCTCCTTCGTTCCTGCAAAGGGTACTGATTTTTTTGTAATACCCATTGTGTAATACCTCCTCATAAAAATATTAACGCCACAAAACACTGACATTATAGCACAACTGTGTTAAAAAATCTACAAAAAATATAAACAATTATCAGAGAAATAATGGTTACGAAGTATGCAAGGTGTATAATTGATTTTGCCGGGGATTTCACCACTGCAGGAAGAGGGTGGAGCGCTTTGGTTTTAATTGTATTTTACGACAAATCGTATTATAATGATAGCAGTTCTTTTCAATTAAATACGATAATCAGATAAAAGGATTCATAAAGGAGTGTGAAGCATATGAACGATAGGAATCAAAGCAATATAGAGCTATTACTGAAATCGGAACTCGGTGGTATAGCCAGAGTAGCCCTTGACAATGACCTCACCATTTTATATGCTACGGATACCTTCTTTTCCCTGATCAAAAATGTTACCGAGATGACAAATCCCAATTTACCCCTTGCCCTGCTTCGTATCGTATATTCGGCTGACATTATCTATGTGACACAGCAGCTGGCAGCTCAGAGAAATAGGAAGGATAGTCGTATCAGTATTAATTTTCGAACCCTACAGCCGAATGGAAGCTTCAGATGGGTAATGATCAACGGAAGCAAGACTGAGGAGGTCTATCAGTCGGGTACAAAGCAGGCGCCGGTTTATTCCTGCATCGCCATGGATGTGACCGACCATATGATAAATTATAAAAAACTGGAACAGGATCTGGATTATCACAGGACGATCTCGGAGCTCTCTAAGGAGTTGAATTTTGTATATGAAATCGCTCAGGATACCCTGAGCTTCACGGAGCTTTTTCGCGAGGTCTTCGGTAGGGATTCAGAGGTGAAGGAATTCAGTAAGAAGCTGGAGAAAACAAAGCTGGTTCATCCGGATGAGCTACCTGCCATTATTAATATATTTAAAAGTATCATGGGTGGTAGGAAGCAGGTCAGATTTGAAGTCCGCTTGTTTCCAAAGGAGGGAGGACCTACCTGGTATGTCTGCTATGCCTCTATCATTTTTGATGAGAATAGAAACCCTTATCGGGTGATTGGCAAGCTGGCAGCCATCAATTCGATGAAGAGGGAAACAGAAACAGCTGCGGCACCAAAACGGGATACCTTAACAAAGGTATATGCGAAGGACTATGCGGAAAAGGTAATTGTCGATGAGTTGGCAAAGCAAGCACCGGAGACTATTTCGGCTTTGATGCTAATTGAACTCCGCAACTACAAGGCAATCAACGAGGTGATGAAGGCGGTTAACAGTGGTAATATCCTGACTGAGATTGCCGATTACCTAAAGCTTAAGTTCAGAGCGTCAGATATTATCGGCAGAATAGGCTTGGGTGAGTTTGTGGTTCATATGAAGGAGATCAGCTCGGACAGGAGTGCCTATGTGAAGGCCGAGCAAATCTGCAAGGAGTTAGAGCGCAGGTATTGCTATGAACATAACCGGAACGGATTATCCGTCAGCATCGGCATTGCATTTGCCAAAGGTGACCAGATGGAATATCTGACACTGCTGGCCAATACCAGGACTGCCCTTGTCATGGCGAAGAAGGAAAGTGGAAGTACCTTCGAGGTTTTCCATGGCACCTTAAGCAATTAATGGGGACCCGTGGAACATTTCATTGAGTGAGAAGGATCCCAAACCAGGGATTGCTACATATGATTGTAGGAGGATAGAATAAATGACGATTGAAGATATCAGAGAAATATTAGGAGCCAGATATATTACAGGTGAAGAGCTAAAGGACAGAGAGGTACATTCTGCCTGCGGCTCTGATATGATGAGCGATGTTCTTGCCTTTGTCAAGGATCAGGCAGTGCTGCTGACCGGACTGTGTAATCCGCAGGTGATCCGGACTGCGGAGATGATGGATATTATATGTATCGTTTTTGTCCGTGGTAAGGTTCCGGATGATAGTATGGTGGAAATGGCGAAGGAAAGGAATATCACATTGATTACCTCCGGCCACCGTATGTTTTCTGCCTGTGGATTGTTATATGAAAAAGGATTACGTGGGGGGAAAGCATACCGATGAAGGACAAAATCACCTTATTCTATCAGGTACCTGCTGATGATTTTACCAGGGCGGGGGAGGCCTCAAGCAATGTGAAAAGTATGTTAAAGCAGATGGGAGTCAGTCCTGAAATTATCCGCAAGGTAGCAATTGCCATGTATGAAGGCGAAATAAATATGGTCATTCATGCCAACGGGGGTAATATAGAGGTTACCGTATCACCGGAGGAGGTTCTGATGCTTCTGAAGGATCAAGGCCCCGGAATTGAAGATATTGAGCTTGCCATGCAGCCCGGTTATTCCACAGCACCGGATAATATCCGCAACTTAGGCTTCGGTGCTGGAATGGGACTATCCAATATGAAGAAATACAGTGATGAGATGGAAATAGAAAGCACTGTGGGGGTTGGAACAACTGTTACAATGAGAGTATTTATGACCTAAGGGCTACATAGCTTCAACGATATTTTTCATATTCTGGTAATCCGTACATGTTTTCTTTTCGTTCTTGAAATTTAATTTCTGTAGGGATATACTTATTAGCATAAATCGATCGCGGTGTATGTTGTCCAATACTCGGTAAGATCGACAAGTTTCACTCCGTCATAATGTAGAAAGGGGGAAGCGGGGATGAGCAAATTTTTTACATCAGTACATTTGAAGGAAGACTTATGCAAGGGCTGTATCAACTGTATCAAACGCTGTCCCACAGAAGCCATCCGTGTAAGAAACGGTAAGGCTGCCATTACGAAGGAGTTCTGCATTGATTGTGGCGAATGTATCCGAATCTGCCCCCATCATGCCAAGGAGGCAACCTATGATTCTCCAAAGGTCATGCAGAATTATGAGTATACAGTGGCGTTACCGGCACCCTCACTCTATGGTCAGTTTAATCATCTGGAGGATGTCAATATTATTTTGACAGCCCTAAAAAAGATGGGCTTTGACGATGTCTATGAGGTAAGCGGTGCTGCAGAGCTGGTATCAGAAATGTCGAGAAAATATGTGCAGGAGCATAAGGAGAAGTGGCCGATCATCAGCACCGCCTGTCCTACGGTGGTCCGGCTGATTCAGGTTAGATTTCCTGATCTGATTGAACATTTATTACCGATTAGTGCACCGGTGGAGCTGGCGGCAGCTCTTGCCAGGAAGGATGCCATGGAGAGAACAGGACTGCCTTCCGATAAAATAGGAATGATCTTCATCTCCCCCTGTCCGGCCAAGGTAACAGCAGTAAAATCACCAATTGGTTCAGAGAAGAGTCAAATTGATGCGGTTTTGGCAATCAAGGAATTATACCCGATGCTGCTTCCACTGATGAAGCAAAGCATAGATGCTGTTGAGGAGTTATGTATCTCAGGAAGAATCGGTATCAGCTGGGGAGGAACCGGCGGGGAAGCAGGCGGACTCTTAATCGATAACTATCTGGCAGCAGATGGAATTGAGAATGTGATCCGTGTATTGGAGGATCTGGAGGATCGCAAATTTGACCAGCTAGAATTTATAGAACTAAACGCCTGTTCCGGTGGCTGCGTCGGAGGAGTACTCACGGTTGAGAATCCTTATGCAGCGAAGGTGAAGCTGAAGAGACTCAGAAAGTATATGCCCGTGGCGGTATCACGCCTGTCAGGAAGAAAAATCGCGGAAGCCTATTGGACGGATGAGGTGAATTATGAGCCGGTATTTAAGCTGGGAAAGAACATGCAGGACAGCATCACGAAGATGTCAAGAGTAGAGGAGCTCTGCTCTAAGTTCCCCGGACTTGACTGCGGCTCCTGCGGTGCCCCGACCTGTAAGTCCTTGGCCGAGGATATTGTCCGAGGGGTGGCGAAGGAACAGGATTGTATCCATATTCTCCGCGACTATATTCATAAGCTGTCGGATGAATTGTCGAAGATAGATACGATGAAATAAAGGAAGTTCGGATGGGTATAACGAATATAGCTGTCCTCTGCCATTCCTAGGGCGGAGGCTTCCCTTTAAGGGGGGTAGCTTGAGTGAAAGGTAGACATAGAGTGAATGCATCAATCGCTGTGGATCAGTGATAACTGATAGAGATAGTGTGAACCCTATAAAAGAAAGAGGGGATAGAATGTCTGTAAGAAAGAGCCTTAGCCTAATCGTAGCGCTCCTAATGAGCTGCATGATCTTTGCTGCCTGTGAGCCAAAGGAAGTGCAGGAGCAGAAAAACGGGAAGGATCTTGTTGCCAATACCGAGGATGAATTGTTCCGGCTGGCAATCTATCTGGATCAGGATACGTATTCCTCTGGGGAAGTCGTTTTTTGTTATGCAACCTTGGAGTATATCGGAGAGAAGGATAGTATTACCGTATACAGCGGTGATCCTATGCTGGGCTTTGGTATTAAGGACGATAAGCTGTTTCCTGGCGGTTATAGTGTGTATGATATACTGATGCCGACAACCCTCTGGAAGGGTCAGGTGGTAAAGTATGATTTCTCAAAAAGCGGTGGTTGGAGCGGGGATGACCCAAATGCGAGCTTCTATGAACAATTCTATCGGGATCCAAATTTAATACTGCCACCGGGAGAATATGAGATATCGGCAGAAATGAATTGTTCCCTGGATCAGAACGATACTCTGGGATCGAAGTATTCTCAAGGGGTGTCCGTGAAAATCAAGGTACTTGAGTAGAAGGCTTGGACACCGGCTTTGATAGGATAGAACAATAGAAAAAGGGGGTAAGCTTAGAGCGTTTATAGGGTAAGAAGCCCTTTTAAGGGCATAGTCTCTGGGCTCTAGGAATAAGTATGAGGATTAATGAGCTAATTAACACAGAAATTTTTACGGTACTGAATGAAGGAGCTAATCCGGAGAGGGAGATTTCAGTACCCTTTAGCTGTGATCTGTTAAGCATCGCAATGAGTAAGATGCCGGCCGGAGCAGCCTGGGTGACAGTGATGGGGAATATCAATACGCTGGCAGTAGCAACACTGGCAGATGCTTCCTGCATCGTTCTTGCAGAGGGAATTAGTCTGGATGAGTCCGCCAGCAGGAAAGCGAAGGAGCAGGGTGTAACGGTTCTACGTACGGAGCTTCCCATCTTTGATGCTGCTCTAACGATCTACCAGAAGCTGCATGCTTAAGCTTTCCTATGATCTGCATATCCACTCCTGTCTTTCTCCCTGTGGAAGTGAGGATATGACACCCGCAAATATCGTTCAAATGGCATGCTTAAAGGAGCTTGATGTCATTGCGGTAACGGACCATAATTCCTGTAGGAACTGTCCGGCTGTGCTTACCTTAGCCGAGCGCCTGGGGATTACTGCAATTCCGGGGATGGAGCTCTGCACAGCAGAGGAGGTCCATGTTCTATGCCTCTTTCCAGACCTGCAGAAGGCTCTTGATTTTGATTCCTATGTTTATTCGAAGCTGATGAAGCTTCCGAACAATGAAAGGATCTTCGGTAGACAGGAAATCTATGATGCAGAGGATCAGATGATCGGTACGGAGCCTTATCTGCTGATCAATGCTGCAGATATTTCCTTTGACAGCCTGGAGGCTCTGATGAAGGAGTATCATGGAGTCTATATTCCTGCTCATATGGATAAGGCGTCGAACAGCTTGATCTCTAACCTGGGATTTGTCCCCCCGAATGCTACCTTTACCTGTGCGGAGCTGAAGGACCTCGGGAAGCAGGAGGAGATCATGCGGAAGAACCCTTATCTGGCTGGGTGTAATATCATAACCAATTCCGATGCCCATTCACTGGAATACATGAACGAAGCGATCCATCATATGTATGCTGAAAGCAAGAAACGGGAAGATATAATAATGGCATTGAAAACCAGAAATACTATGCTATAATATACACGATAAGCAGATTAGTCCTTAGCGGTCATGGAGCTTTCCATGCTTGCATGAGAAAGTTCCGTGACAGCTAAGGATAAGTGCAACGATACCTTGAGTAGGAAGTACGAAAGGGACTAATCTGCGGAGAGATTAGATAAAATAAAACTGCGGAGCAGGAATAATTAGTTTATTAAAACAAAGGAGTTTAACCTATGGAATTAGTAGAGATCAGGGAACTATATCGCAATAAAGAGCAGTATATCGGCAAGAAAATATCAGTGGGGGGCTGGGTCCGCAGTGTAAGGGATTCAAAGACCTTTGGTTTTATCGTGTTAAATGACGGCACCTATTTTGATACACTACAGATAGTTTACCATGATACAATGAGTAATTTTGCGGCAGTATCCAAGCTGAATGTTGGATCAGCCATTATTATAACAGGTGAACTGGTAGCTACTCCGGAAGCGAAGCAGCCCTTTGAAATTCAAGCAGAAGCAGTCGAAATTGAAGGACCTTCCACAGCGGATTATCCACTTCAGAAGAAGAGACATACCCTAGAGTATTTGAGAACAATGACACACCTTAGGCCCAGGACAAATACCTTTCAGGCTGTATTCCGTGTGCGTTCCCTGATTGCTTATGCGATCCATAGATATTTTCAGGACAGGGATTTTGTCTATGTTCATACACCTATTATAACCGGCAGCGATGCAGAGGGTGCAGGTGAGATGTTCCGAGTTACAACCTTGGATATGGACAACCTTCCCAGGACGGAGGATGGTAAGATTGACGTTTCACAGGATTTCTTCGGCAAGGCAACCAATCTTACAGTAAGCGGACAGCTAAATGGTGAAACCTATGCGATGGCATTTAAGAATATCTATACCTTCGGGCCAACCTTCCGTGCTGAGAACTCGAATACTACCCGCCATGCAGCAGAGTTCTGGATGATAGAGCCGGAAATAGCCTTTTCTGATCTTAAGGATGATATGATGTTGGCGGAGGGGATGCTGAAGTATATCATTCACTATGTGTTGGAGCATGCTCCGGAGGAAATGCAGTTCTTCAACCAGTTTATCGATCAGGGCTTACTGGAGCGCTTACATCATGTGGCAAACTCGGAGTTTGGACATGTAACCTATACCCAGGCAATTGAGATTCTTGAGAAGAACAATGATAATTTCGATTATAAGGTATTCTGGGGCTGCGATCTTCAGACCGAACATGAGCGCTATTTAACAGAGCAGGTATTCAAAAAGCCGGTCTTCGTAACAGATTATCCGAAGGAGATCAAGGCCTTCTATATGAAGCTGAACGAGGATAATAAGACCGTGGCAGCGATGGACCTTCTGGTACCGGGGATCGGTGAGATTATCGGCGGAAGTCAAAGAGAAGATGACTACGACAAGCTGGTGAAGAGAATGGAAGAGCTCGGTCTGAATAAGGAGGACTATGAGTTCTATCTGGACTTAAGAAAATACGGTTCTGTCAGACATGCAGGCTTCGGCCTCGGCTTTGAACGCTGTGTCATGTACCTGACCGGCATGGGGAACATCCGTGATGTGGTACCGTTCCCGAGAACAGTAAATAACTGTGAGCTGTAATCGTAAAATAGCTTTATAAACTCAGATCAAATAAAAGATATATAAAAGGGATGCAGAAGGTTAATCTGCATCCCTATTTATGTACAGTTTTATCTATCGTCCGATACGTAACGAGATAGAAGATAGATCCTAGCCATTGTTATTCTGATTTTGTTCCACAGTTTGAGCAAAATGCGGTGCCTGCAGGTAACTCTGCACCACACCCGGTACACTTCTTAGCCTCCGGTAGTTGTGTGCCACATTTAGGACAGAATTTTGTGCCTTGTGCTACAGAGTTGCTACAGGAGGGGCATACAACATTAGCAGGAGTAGCTTTAGGGTTAGAAAAGCCGGAAGCCATCTCGGAAGCGGAATTTGTTAACTGGCCTGCCACATCGGAGAATACTCCCTGAAGACCCTTCTGCTTGATGGTTTTACTGTTAATCTTAAAGTCAAATATGAAGGTAAGAACGATGAGAGCCAGATTTGCCAATATGGATAGCCAGAAGCCGATTCCGTGATTTACATCAACACCAAAGGCACTACCGGTTACACCTGCTGTAAAGATAAAGCTTAGTATAATGGCTATTAAGGGAACTGCAACATATAGTAACTTAGTAAAAGCCTTAATAACCGGTATAAAAGGAATTGCCAATAAGAAGATGGCAATCAGTAATAGGAAAAACACGGAGAACCGATCTGAAATAAGGGCAAATCCCGAGGCATTGCCGGATATATCCAGGCCCCAATCACCTACACTTATACTGATCCAAGGTAAGAAAAAGAAGATGATGTTTAATGCAGCTATGATTAGTCTTGGTTCTTTTTTAATTTTATCAATGTATTCCATAATTATCCTCCCATCATATTATTTTTATTTAGACTTATGAAACTAGCATACCATAACTTGTTAAAAAATCAAATATAACTTTTCATATCCAACAGCGTTTAACAGTACATATTACTTTGAAGTAAGAAAGCCAATGATGACAGCAGCGATCATCCCTGCTGCCATGAATCCCAAAATGATGCGGGCCACGATGTGGGGGTTTTTATAAAAGACGGGATAGGAGAGTGAAGCATCCTCTCTATCAGTAGCCTTTATGGGATCCAGGATTTGAATTAACGCCAAGGCTTTTTCATAGTCTGCCTCATCCACAAAGATATCCTGACCATATACGGAATAGCCCATATAGAGATTCATATAGCCACCTGTAAATTGATCTTTCTTGAAGCAGGGGATATGATTATTCTCCAGAAGGTTAAGAATGATACCGGCATCATAATTCTGAACGACAGTGGTTAGCTTTACCGGCTTCATTGCTTCAAGTCGGGAGGAGCCGGCTTCCGGTATAAAAGAAGATAAGTCAGAACCACACTCCGGGCATATCGTATGCTGGCTTGAGATAGGTTCATTACAATGCGGGCAATACATAATTAAGCCTCCTTTCTGCTTACGATAAAATCATGCGATGAACAAGGATATAGATATCTCACCGGATAAGATTGAGCACCGATCAGTAGTATCTCAATACGCGTCAGATTTCATAACAAATGATTGGTAGCTCCCGGGTTCGGGATTGTGGTAAAACAGAGATCATTTCTCTATGAGTAATTCTTCAGTCATACCTAAACAGGAATCCCCTCTAAAATCCAATCGGATGATATAGGGCCGATACTTTAGCAGCCTAAAAAAATCCTCCACAGCAAAATTCGGATTATAATAACTCAGAATCGAGCTCAAGGCCGTCCCGTGGGTGCCAATCACGATATTCTTGCCCTGGTGTTCTTCCAAAACCCTCTTAAGTGTCCGCATATTCCGTTCCCGTACTTCTGCAAGGCTCTCAGCACCCTGTGCTTTAAAATGAACATCAGCCCACATATTCCTGATATACTGCTGTGAGTCGCCGAGATAACCGATCCCGATTGCTCTTTCCCTGAAATCCTCCTCCGTATGGATTGTGATCTGCAGGACTTCTGCCAACCCCCGAATGGTATCCATGCTTCGCTGATAAGGACTGGATATCAGGCAGTGAATATTCTTATTGATAAGATGGGCGGTAACTTTCTCTGAATCCTTCCTTCCCTCATCCGTAAGTGGCCGGGTACGGTCGTCAGCGATGGTTGAATCGGGCTGTGCGTGACGTACAAAATAAATACTGGTCATAGCAGAACTCACTCCTTTACGATTGTGGTCAGAGAGCTGTGATTTTAGTGTTTCCGTACCACAAATAAATATGAAGTTCCTCATCAGTTTCTTCTTATCAGTAGGAACCCCTTCTTAAAAA
>JAEYRK010000045.1 GCA_023435645.1 Bacillota bacterium | reverse complement strand
CCTTGATTGTAATTCTTTTCACACCCTGACAGTCAAAATACTTAAAACCGGCTGTAGCCGAATCGGTGATATTTGCAATATACCCCGGCTCCTCATCCCCATCCCTGCCGTCCTGCATGATTTTAGGAAAACGATCCCCTCCAACATAGACTGAGTCCTCCTTGGTAAACAGGTTACAGGCTAGGTAAGCGTAGTATTCACCCTCCCCCTTCAAGGGACCGGAATTCAGACCGCAGGAGGTCATTTCCACCTGAGGAATTGTGCCGTCCGGCAAAATGGTCAGCTTTTCTGCACAACCCTGCCTAGAATACCAGCTACCATTGGTATGTCTATGATAGAAGATATACCATTCCCCATGAAGCTCCACGATGCCTCCGTGATTATTTGCACCATAGGCCATAGGCTTTTCTGCGGGCTTATAGGTGTCAATATGCAGATCACAGTTGCTTACAATCACTCCGCGATAAACAAAATCCTTTGTGGGACTTTTGCTCGTCGCATAGCATAGCTCATGCATGGAAACGGAGGAATAAATCAAATAGTAGGTATCTCCCTTCTTGCGGATGGACGGTGCCTCAAAAAATTCAAAGCCTTCAAAGCCGGTACCGCTGCTATAGGGTGCACTCGGCAAGACAAACACAGGAGCTTCTATTATGGTAAGCATATCAGGACCAAGAACCGTTGCCATGGCTCCGTTCCTTGATTTATCTCCTCTGGAGCAGAAGCCGGTGTATAGATAAACCCTATCTCCCTCCATTAGTACTGCCGGATCAAACTGGGGCTGGTCCCCCGGTTTATCACCCAGCAAAGTACCGTCCTCATAATGAACATATCCATAAAACTCATAGGTTCCACTGGGCTTGTCACAGACAGCCACCGAAACGATAGAAACCTTATCCAGTACATAATACAAATAATATCTTCCATCCGCTCCCTGCACTTCATCCGGTGCATACAGGCACATCTTCCCTTGCTTGTTCATGGGATCCGCAGTCTTCGGGTAAATTACTCCTTCATATCTCCAATCACTTAGGTCATCCACCGGTGCAGACCAGCAAACATAATCTCCAAGGCAGAATACATGCCCGTTATAGAAATCATGGGATCCGTAAACATACACTCTGCCGTCAAACACATGGGGCTCTCCGTCAGGAATGTACTCCCAGGAGGGTAAATAAGGATTAAATGCTTGTTTTTTCATGTTTCATGCCTCCAATTTTCTTTTATTTCATATTGTGAAGCCTAAGGGTTTCACTTATTTCTTGTAGGATTAATCCAGTTCCCGATTCTGAGCCAAGCATTACCAGTTTTTTTCAGAATTTTGGGTTACATAGACATGAGTCTAGCACAAGGCTTTGGAGCTTATTCAGGGCTTTCTATTTCGCCGATTGCCCACTTCACTGAGGGCTCTATATGCTTTCTTAAATATGTCCAGTCATGAGCTCCCTCACCCTCTTCATAAAAATGCACTATTCCATTCTCTTGCATAAAGGTATGTAGCTTGCGATTTGATTCTATAAGAAAATCGCTTTCACCGCATACCAAGTAGATATCCGGAAGCTTCTTATTTGACCTGTTCAGAGCTTCCATGCAGTATCTTGGATCCCTGTCCGAATGCCTCAGCTGTTTGGGATCCTTAAAAATCCTGCGCTGGTAATCCGCGTCCGACACCTGATCCGGTATGAATTCCCCCTTATCAGCTATATTTACCTCGATGTAGGCACCTGATAAGCTGATTATTTTGGAGAAGGTATCCGCATATCGCAGACCATTAATCATAGCTCCATATCCGCCCATGGAAAAGCCACCGATAAAGGTATCCTCCCGTTTGCCGGACAAACGAAACATGCTTCTGCTTACCTCAACAAGCTCTTTCCCAACAAAGGTGCTAAAATTCTCACTTTGATCTACTCCCTCCAGATAAAAGGAATTCTCACCGTTCGGATAAATCAATGCCAATTGATACCGTTCTGACAGATCCTTAAGCTCCTGCATCGGAAGATAATCATGGCAGTCACCGCCATACCCATGAAGCATATACAGGGTTTTCAATTCCTTGTAAGGATTTCCCGGGCTATCCACAGATGCGTCGACCCGATTCGAGGGCAGGTAAGCACAAAAGCTGACACTACGCCTTAGGGAGCTGGAAGGGAAGGTTACATTTATAATCGCCATGGTATTTTCCTCTCGTTTCATGTATGATGATGTAACTGTTAAGTGATTCATGGTCTTTATCAGCTTTATCGCGGATCAGTATTTCCTATATTTCACTGGAAACACTTTCCTGTTACTTAAAAAGGAACTCCGATAATAATATAACATATCGGAATTCCTTTTTAAATACAAATTTAAGTAATCCTATCTTACCTCATATTTAAGCTCCTATCTTATCCTCTGAGACGTCCGGATTTACTATGGTAAAACCACCGGAGGTGAATATGGGTATAAGGGTATCAGGGTATAAGGGTAGGCCGAACCGATTTAGAACAAATCAGGTAATATATCATAGATATATTGATTAACCCAGTTCCATGCATGGGTTCCGCCTTCACAAACGAGGAAGTAGGTATTACCCTTTTCGGTATCAGCAGAAAAGATAAAGCTGTCCTTTAATTTCATCATTTCATCAATCTGGGGCTTCATATTCGGATAAGCGATATCTGCGCTGCCTGTTGCACAGAACAGATAATAATCCTTCGGGCCGTAACCGGCATCCTTTGCAACCTTTGCCAGATACTCTGCTGTTTCCTTCGCCTTGCCGACTCCGGCTGTCTGACCCAGTACCCAGCAATCACCGCTGAGCGGAATAAAATACTTGAAATAATCAAGGCAATGAATATAGGTATACCATGTGGTTACCGAACCCATGGAAAAGCCGCCGAATGCCCGGTGCTCTCTGGATGCTTTCATGTCCTTCTGAGCTTTAGACTCTAAATAGGTGTTATATTTCGTTTCCACCAGTGGAACAACCTTTTGAATCAATTCCTCATGGAAATAAGCAACATCATTCTTTCCTCCGTAGAAGGTAGGAGTAACCACGATCATCGGTTCAATATCACCGTTTGCAATCATATTATCCAGGATTCTCTTCAGTTCTCTACTTTGACCGGGTCCCCCGAAGAGGAGATTCTCGTTCTCACCACCGCCATGCATCAGATATAAAACATTATACTTCTTCGTCTTATCCTTTGCATCATAACCGTAGGGAAGGTACACATTGAGCTTTTTTAGGTCCTCACCCTTCTTTGTATTCGCTACTTTATATTCTAATTGTTCAATGGAACCCTTATATTTACTCTCTTCTTTATATTCTACCGGAACTGCTTTGAATTCCTTCACATTTGCAGCCTCCTCAGTCAATTCCAGCTTTTTGATCGCTGCCTGTAACGCATCATACTGTTGATCAATTTTCTTCTGAGTTACCTTCTTATCCTTCAGAACCTTTTCTGCAGCCTTAATCGCATCTGTTACAATCTTGGCATTTGTATAACGGGTGAGATCCAGCTCCTTTGCACCCCTGATCAAGGTCATGAGATCATAGGGATTCACTCCACTCACTGCTCCCTTTTCCTTACCGGTTAATAAGATTTGACCAAACTTCCTTGTATCGTTCCAGGCGCTGCCTGTGGAATCAAAAACATTAATGGTACCTGCTCTGTTTGCACCCTTTGCATCATTGATCTGTAATTCTATTCCGAGCACCTTGTTATTCGCTACTTTATTCGTCAGGGCAACCCTTGCCTCAATGACATATCCACCCTTTACCTTTTTCGCACTGGTATAAAATCGTTCTATTTTTCCGTTATCCGCCGTTTGGGTATTTTCATAATTCACTCTAAAATGTAGATCATCTGCACCATATTCCTGTGTCTTATTATTGTTCTCATCCAGGAAGA
>JAEYRK010000093.1 GCA_023435645.1 Bacillota bacterium | reverse complement strand
CATATGTATTCGAAAAAAGAAACGAAGGTTAATCTTCGTTTCTGGTTAAAATATTTATTATATCAAACGGTTTGTCTACTTGGAGAAAATCATGCTTTCGCTTTGAAGGCTGCGATATCCCTTCTTGCAAGAACCAAGCCGCTTGAATTGTTCTCATTCCAAGTTTTCTGGCAGTTTGCTTTAAGCTAACTTCCTAAATAACCTGGCTTTCTTCCCATATACAATTGAAAAATATAGTCAACCTTGTGATACCCTCCATGCCTTAATATGGCTTCCCTTATTCCTGCATACAATGCTGTTCTGTTATCATCCGGTAATCCTCTGTGATCGGAGTAAGTATCTAGAAGAGCAATATATTCGTCTGCGCTGTATGTCTGCGATGCATCGTATAGTTTCATCGTTACTTCACGAAACCCGTACCTCTCTAAGTCCTCGAATCGGAATGACTTATAAATCTCGGAGGGTTTTAAAAAATCTTCTCTGGATTTTCTGACCGGTCTTTTTATCGATGTATAGTAACTATTATAGTATTTTATGTATAGTGTTTGAATCTCCTCATAGAGTTCTTCTCCGTCAGCTGGAACGGCGTTGTTGCGGAACAGGGCAAACGTCCCTCCTTCTTTTAAAAGACGATAGACTTTTGGACACCCTATTTCCGCATCCACCCAATGGAAAGCTGAGGCGGCGTATATTAAATCATATTGAGCCTCTTCCAATGAGGCATCCTCAAAAGTGGCTGTAACCACGTTAAAATTTTTATACTCCTTAAATCTATCCAATAAAAATTCCGTCATATTTACACCCATCTCAACCGCGGTTATATCGTACCCCATGTCGAGGAAGCGTACTGTGGCCTTCCCCGTCCCCGCGCCAATTTCAAGGGCTTTTTTACCTTTTTCCGGTCTAGAATATCGAATAATATCCATATACAGTTCATCGGGATATCCCCACCGTACCTTATCGTAGTTCGCAACAATCTCGTCAAAGATTATCCTATTATTACGTTCCCATCCCGTTCCATTATTCATTCCCATGTTATCCCCCCTCAAATGTGCCGATGATACTATGATGTAAGTCCATGATTTCTGGTTAATCGCTATTAATAGCTGACAAAATTGTTAGAGCCACTATAGACTAATCTTCTAGTAATATTTTTATTCTTAACTTTATGATTGCATTTAATAAATATAATGGGTAGTTTGACAAGGGTGCTGTGACTTTTTACAGATTATGAAACTATTAAATTATATTTTTAATAATCCATTCACCCTAATATCATCAAACATTTTAAACAATTCATTAGATAATCAATTGAGCAATGCCTGGATAAACCAATCTGTAATCGCTGTTCAATCTCTGGGGCTATTCGCTGATTAGAATCATGAAACGAATGGATTAATTCATCAATATCATTATTATAATATTCACCAAGTCCCCATACATCCTCCCCGATCTCCAATATGCGAACACCATCAAACTTAGCTTGAACAAAGGCAGCATCAATTAAAAATTTATGCATTCTACTATTATGAAATTTATTCCCAATGTATTTGGTATTCCAATCATGCATATCCTGCATTGATTGAAGAACCCCTTCTAAAAAAGGAATATCTATGCCTACTAAATCTCTAATATATTTACGATTTCCTCCGAGGGAATAATGATTGTGTAAATCTGCTTTAGGTATTACTCTTATTGCATCTAAGTCTTTTTTTATTAATGCTTCAATAAAAGCTTCAGAATACCTATCTTTCAATATTATCACCTCTTCTAATATTGCAATGTTTTTATTGGATGTATCGCTAAATAAACATAAAGGGATGTTGTTTAAGTTTCCTTATTACTTCATTTATATTGATTTATGCTTAATATGACTATTGACAATATCATTTACATTTTGACCGGTGAATATTTGTAATGGTAATCCACTAACATTAATGATAGTCGAATGTAAAGTGACCTCAACTCCCAAGATATCCTTATTGCTGATTATCTTATAATTAAAAAGGGAGGTTGAACTTCCTTTCGCCTGTTTTATAATAGAATAGATTTCTTTTTCATTTGAAACAGTTGATAACACCCCCATAACAAGAGCCAATTCACTTAACAATTCTTTTTTCACTGCAAAACTCTCATCCACATTTTTTGTTAATGCTGCATATCTTAACGAACGAATCACATCTTCATATGTACTACAAATAAGTTCGTTACTTATAATTTGGAGCTCACCTATTTCATCGGCTGCGACAGAAGGTTTTTCGTTATATGTTGTATTTGGTGCATATAAATAATAACTTTCAATGGCTCCTTTCTTAAGAATGAAACAACCAACAGCTTCGAGAAGTGAAAAAAGACTATATAATCTAGTTTTCAAACTTAACCAACTTGCTGCATCAGGCCAGTTTTGTAATATACTGTCATTTTCTATACTAAATAATTGAGCTATTAGAGCTCTGCGAATGGTTTTATCTTCATCTTCTTCATCGCCTTTATTTATCCAATATGGATGCATTTCATAGATTGTCTTCATGCTATCCTTATATGATTGTACTAACTCTGATATTTTTGACTTAATACTTCTAGTCATTTCAGAAATATTATCATTTCCACAATTGTTTGCCATCTTTATTGCATCAGGTAATTGGCAAAATAAGTCTACAATACAATTATCATCGGTAAATCCATCTAGATCAGTTAATACAGCAACATCTTTTCCTATTAATCTAAAGAGTTTTGTAATAATAGGAAATTGACCTTTACCATCTACTGGAATAATCTGTGAGCCTGCTACATCAATATTAAGGTCCAATTTATTTGAAAGAAATCGGCAAATTAATAAATCGCTTGCTCCCTCAATTAATAACACTTTTTTGGCAAAGAACCCCGTTTTATAAACTTGGCCCATTCTCATAAGAAAATCTCTTAGTTTTCGATTTTCTAATTCGGGCATTTCTGGAGATATCTGTATTGGAGGTTTCTTTTCAGTAAAAAACACTAAATTGCTTAAATCGCTAATTGAATTAAACGAAATCATTTCTGTTGAATGAGTGGAAATTATAATTGCTTTCCCATAATTAGAAGCCGCTTTTTGAATCTCACGTAATAGATACGATTGTAGTTGCGGATGCAAAGAAACCTCTGGCTCATCTATCATTAACACTTGAATATCTTCATCAAATAATGCAGCTAAAATTGAAATAACATTAACAAGTCCACTTGCCTCAGCTACAATAGAATACTCTTTATCAGATTCTGTTTTTTCAAAGAACACTTTCATGTTTCCAGCATCCCAACGTATGTAGATTTGTCTGTTAAATAATACTGAAAGTCGTTCTGCAACCTTAATATAAACATCTTTTCTATCATCCAATGTAAATAAGTCTCCAGCTGCAGTTTCAATTTCATGTCGCATATTTTTTGTTTTTTGGTCACCGACATTAAATTGATCCAATGTGTAAATATGTTGATTTGTCTTTGACCTATATTGCTCCATTGTTCCAATTCGATTAGATGATAAATATCTGACCTTGCCATTACCTAATTTGCTTTTAAGGTGGTCTCGTAGCGCTTTTAAAGTTTGAGTTTTTCCCGATGCATTTGCACCTACAAAAGTTGTAAGCCCTGAATACAATAAAATTTCAACTTCTAGCTCACCAAAAATCTTGCTCACTCTAAAATTACACTTATGCGGATAGTTCATAATTATCTTCCTCACTTTATAAACTTATATTTTTCTTTATTGTCTTTAATGTAATATATTTCTATAAAACTACTAATCTTGCATTTCCTCGTGTTATCTTAATCTTTTCAAATAAACAAACAGCGAAGTTCAAAACACAGATAACAATTCATAATATACAAATAGCTTTATTTTTTTGGATTTTCTACTCACAATGGAAGTATTTCATAATCAACTTTTCGATTATCCTCATGTGTTTGATTATAATTATCCAACGCCAACTGTAACGCAGTTACATCCGAATCGTTTTTTAAGTGAATATATAAGTCTACTTTTGCGCGGCTACACGCAACATAGTACATTCTTGTAAATTCCTCTGTATTCTCCTCGTTGAGTAGTTGTGGGTTTGAAAACATTCTAGATAGCGTAGTATTATCTCTATCCCTACGGCTATTCGGTTCAAGAGCAACAATTACTTTTTCCCATTCACGTCCCTTGGCTTGATGGACAGTCATATAGCAGCTGTTTTCCGAAAAAATTTCTGTAAATAGCTTATACGATGTATACCAACTGAGCAAAGAAACATTAGTTTTAATCTCATTTCTATCTTCAGAATCAAAAATTGGAACAGTAAATTGCTCGTCCCCAATAACAGATAAAAGATCGGTATAGTTTTCTTCATTTAACTTCACACTAAACTCATTAATTTTATCAATGGTCAAAGATTCTGTGGAAAGACTTCCAAACACCTCATTTGTTACCTTTTTTAATTGCGTAAGAATTTTGGGTGTTAGCTTCTTCGAGTCAAAGTCTGCTAGCGTCTTAAATGCAGTAATTATTTCAATAAGTGCACCGGTTTTATATCCATTCCAAAGCTTGAATATAAATTTGAAAGCTCGTACCCAAGTCACATAGCTATGCTCGACAATATCGTTTCGTATATCAATCGGCGAGGTGTAGTAAGCATTATAAATTGACCTCAAACATCTTTCTTGTTCTTCACTTATGTCCTGTATATAAGAAAATGCTGCTGCCCAAGTGCGTGTAAGTACTGCAGCTCCATCAGCAATTACAGAGTTTATTAGTCGCTTGGCAGACATATCTTCCCCAGAAATGATATGGATTTTTGTCGTCTCTGCCGATTGCTTTTTCTCATCACAGTTATAGCACTTTTCACTATTCTGAATAACGGTCAAATCCGCTTTTCGAAGAAAATTACAAAAATTAACTATGTTAGTTGTTGAACGTCTGTTACCACTAATTGCGTATTCACTTAAAGTCCGATTGCCATCTATATTTAGGGTTAAAAACTGCGATGGCTTCGCCCCTTGAAAACTATATATAGACTGTGCAACATCACCAATTGTTCCAATAACCGTTGACTTGCTTCCTATTAACTTGATTAGCAGCGTTTGCAGAGGGTTCGTATCCTGAAACTCATCAACAAAAACAAATGGAAACTTAACTCTTGTAGTATAAAGTGCAGTATGGTTATGCTGAAGTATACGATAACCAAAATAAAGGATTTCATTATGAGTCAGCTTTCTTACCTTTGACCAAGTATATTGCTTTATAGGCATAATGTGTTTACTGTTAATTTGGCTCGATGCCCGTAACTTAACCGTTTTATCAAAAAGGTATGCCGCAAGGTCGACTTCAACTTCACCTAATATTTTTTTACTGTAAGTTAATTCTTCAGTATCCCCAACCACCGATTTGATGAACCCAAATATATCTGCTTTGTCGATTCCATGCAAGATTCCCATTCCTTCGACTTGTGACGTAATCATACTTTTCCCTTTTACGGTAACATTAAAGTCCTCTTGTATAATTTTCCGCAAGTCTTCTTGGAACGGCTTGATAATATGTTCAATAATATACCCGTGAATTGTATGAACTTCGACAGATGAAGAAAATCTATCAAGGCGATGCTTAATTTCATCAACCGCGGCATTTGTGTAGGTAATACAAAGAACTTTCCGTTCTCTACTCTGCGCAACGAGTGGGTATGTAGTGACAATATTCTTAACATTTTCGACGAGAAAATGTGTTTTTCCTGATCCCGGTCCAGCATATATCTTAATATGACTATCAAGCTGTTCTGGCGTTAGCAGATCACTTGAGCTTATTCCGATAGGCATAGCCATTTCAACCCCTCCTGTATGTAAGCTGGCACAGTTAAGTCCTGCGTCAATCCCTCATCCACAAGTATATCCAGCGCAACATCGCCTTTGCACCCCTTAGCATAATGTAAAAACAAGCTGGCAAAAAACAAGTTCTCATACTCAGTCTTATGAGCAGTATCTTCCTGTATCACTTGCTTATATGCATCCAGCCGTTTCTTTACAAGCGGTTGTGAGCGTCCGTCTAATTTAGATAGGTTGGTTTCCCACTCTGCAAAGTCAAATCCATGTTCATCAACAAAGTCAGATATAACCTGACTTGCTGGTATCTTAAAAATCTTTAATGAAATTTCCGGATTCTCAAAGTTGCTAAGTAGCAACTCATCTTCAAATGTACATCCACCTTTCGACTGTGTTGATATATGAAAATTATCAATCGGAAAGCGGCTCTCAAGTTTCTGTATATGTTCAGGCACAGTCGTCTGATATGTCTCAATTTTTTCTGCTTTTCCGTCTGCAATCCACTTAAAATCGCAGTCAGTTATGCACAGAACTTTTTTATTAACATCATTTCCGTTAAACAACTCCACAAAATGCTCAAAATGCTTACCACCAATTTCAACTACGGCGATATGCTCATCCTCGTAAGAGCATCCACACTTTTCCATAAACAATGGCATTAAAAGTCTTTCTGCAATGCCTTCAACCAGTACAACTTTATCTGCAAACAACATATCTGAACGTGTGACATCTAGAAACTTAGTTAAGTGCTTTTTTGCTTTTTCCTTATGCTTATCCGCACCCTCACTATCAGTAAACTGTACAGAAAGACTCTGCTCTTTACAGTCAGCACAATCACCTTCCCTATCATATGCAATCATAAACATATTATCTATGCCAGCTACAGCTGAAATATTACTTGAATGCGTAGTAACAAATATCTGCTGATTCAAGTTATCCTCTTGATCTAACTGACGCAGGTATTTGAACAGCTTGTACTGCAATGCGGGATGTAAATGGGCTTCGGGTTCTTCAAGGAGTAGAATTCGGAAATCCCTGCCTGGACGTATTTCCGCTAGTTTTATCAGCATATAAATATTAATCAGGTTATTGTAACCCAATCCGTTATAAGCAAGCGGAACAATATAATTAGTCTTGGTATCCCTTACTTCTGTGATATATGAATCCCCCACAGATACATTCGGACGAATGTTTTGTGATATCGATACATTCCCGTGTGACAGCCCAATGTCATTGTTTTCTCCCTCAAATAATGTCTCTAGCTTATCTAATACAGCTTGGAGAATGGTTTTCATGTCGGTGGCTACAGTATCTCGCAACGCAGCAATCGCAGTTGCATTCCCTTGATCTTTTGCAAAGGCGTCAATTTCGCGCTTAGTCTCCTTGTGAACATCATCACTGGTTCGTTCCGCACCGATAAATCGAATATCGAATATTTCGGTAGCCGTTTTCTTGTCAGCAACGGTATTACTGGCTGCATTGTAATAAGACCACGAATAGCGATTCTCAAACGATTTTAGAATGGTCATATATTTTCCAAAGTCACTATCAGCTATTTTGGAAACTTCCTTTTTATAATCGCTAAGGGCCTTTTCATCAAGAGTGCAAACAGCTTTGATGATAGCGGTAATATTGTAATTGGTTGCCCCATCAGATTCCTGTTGAAATTCAGTAAGTTCATTCATACCCAAGAATGGCAACAATCTGATAATACTTTCATCCTCTGTGTCTTCCTCCGAAATAGTATGACAAATTGTATACTCAATCGCAATCTGCGGAGCATCCTCACGGTATTTTATTCCAAAACCGAGTAGTTCATTTTTATTAAAATCATCAGCACAAACAGAAGGCTCACGCAACAATCTTACAGCGGTAAGTAGTCCTGTTTTGCCAGAGTTGTTAGCGCCAATTATAACATTAAGTCCCTTATGAAACTTCATTGTAAAATCCTTATAATTTCGATAATTCTTTATTGAAATCTTCTGTATATACATTAGCTAACCTCCGCTCTTTTTACTATTATAAGCTTTTACTACAAATTGCTGAATTGCGCCTAATTGCCATGACCTGCTGCTGATCCCGCTACTCTTTATTCCGCTTATGTGCAAAACATAATAAACATAAAAGGCAGTAATAATTACTGTTTGTCAGTGTAATGATATCTATAGACTAATGGAAGAGACTATCAAGCTCACAATTGTTGCTGAGACCACTGCAATCGTTAGGTAGAACATGTACTTCGTATATTTAGCATCTGCCTATTTGCCTTTCTTCTTTTTTGCTTATATAAATCTTCCACATGGCATCTGTCCCATAGACTGTATGTTTATCCAGATCATCATAAATATTTTACGACTTGCTTAATATCTATTTTTTCTTTTTCTTTGAGAGATGGCATATCATATCTCCTCACTTTCAATAAGTAAAAACATATTATAGCTGAATAGGTCCACAGATCATAAACATAATTATAATCACGTTTTATATATAATTGTAGTAATCATTTTTTGCTATTTCCCAATTAACAGCATCATCTATAGTTTCTGCATATTGAAATTTTTCAATATCAGCATAATATGTAGATTCCAAAGTAGCTATCTTTATACCACTAATCTTTGATATAACAGCTGGATTCACCATTCGTTCAACCATAAATTTAATTGCACTCTTCATAATCGGTTCCAATTCATATGAATCTTTAGTCTTATCGATGTCTAAAATACAATATTCTTTAAGAAACGTACAGAACCATAAATTTAAAGCCGTATTTGTAAAATTGCCTTTGTATATATAATGCAATACTTTATCATTTTTTTCCGGATTCTTTTTACATATATCTTTTGCAAGATTAATGGCAAATAGTAAATTAATTCTCAATCCATTAGGTATGCGAACAGTTGTTTTATTGACAGTAAATGTTCTGTAATCTTCAGAAAAATCTGAAAATTTCAAATTGCAGATAACAGACTTTTTCGCTGGTGCTATTAATGTAAGTTTTATAAATAGGCGCAATACCTGTCTTTGATAATACCTTTCTGTTTGTCTTTTTTTAATTATCTGTTCTAAGTTTCTATCTAAATCAGAATCTAGTTTTACGAGTATTTCTTTTATTGTATCCATTGAAAAAACTTTTCGTTCGCTTCCTTCTTCTAAATCACAATAGTCAAATATTTCATTTTTATAACTCTCGTAATTTATTTGAGTAAAAATATCTTTTGCTTTGCCACTTTCACTAAGATAATCGTAAAAACTCTTTATTGATTCTAAATGTGATTCCATAGATGCTCGATAATTTATTTTTCCTATTTCAGAATAATATTTAACGCTACATTTTACATCACCAAGATCGATTTTGGTGGGTGCATTTAATTTATCTATGCGTCGCAAATACTCGATAAACTTATTAACATGATTTTCGTATTTTTTACCAAAACCTCTATAATAGTCATCTCTAAATTGCTCCATTATTGATTCCATAATTTTATCTCCTCATTTCATATAATTAGCTTCGCATTATTGCTATAATCTGTAAAACACATATTAATAAATAAAACATTTTCTTATTATATTTTAACATAAATCGAGAAATTATACCATCCTTTTCCATTACATATATTTCTATTGCTTATTAGTACGATAATAGCAAATATAGATGAGGAATAAAATATAAGAGGCATCCTTTCCCCCTCCCCACTATAAAATCACATATAAAAAGTGGCAAAGCCAGCTTTTATCTTGCTTTACCACTTACACACGGTGTTATACAATTATTACTCCATCACTTTTAACCATATTTCCATACTTGTAGTTTCAGGGGAATGGCTTGCATATCGCTCCGCACAGAATACATCGGTTTGTAAATTGTGCTTTGGTAGCCACATATTGTAAACATACTGCTGCGCTTTGTAGAGAGCATCCATTACTAGAGCCTCGAGGTTTTCTGCTTCAAAGGAACAAACGATGTACTTTCCCGGTGGTAGCTCCCAGTTCATAAAACCGTCTGTAACTACTCCCTGTCCGGACCTTCCACCTGCAAAATAGCTGAAGCATCCTTCCACTGAGCTGGGATAAGCCACACCAATTTCCTCATTATCCGCGAAAAGCTTCGGTACGATTTCCTTCTTCTCATGGAAGCTCCGCCATAGGGTATCCAACGGGTCAGCACCTGATTCTGTCCCCAGTCCTTCTACATATTGAACCGGCATATCTATGCTCATTCCGGTATAATAAATAGGTTCTGAGATCTGCTGTCTGTTTATTTCCAGAACAATTCCCTCTGTGATTAACGGTACTCCCTCATCAATCAAAGTATATAGAAGTAAAAGCTCCGGTTTTGTCATTTTGTTCAGCGCAATCGGATTCTTGCGGTATTCATCCGGGTTCATCCCAAAGGTGTCCTTAAAAGTACGGGTAAAATGTTCATGTGAGGTAAATCCAAGGTCTAATGCGATGTCTAATATACGCTTGTCTTTTTGAAGCAAGGTTTCGGTTGCCTTAGCCATACGACGAAGCTTGATATACTCGGCAACCGGTTTTTTTACCAGTCGGCTAAACAGCCGTTGAAAGTAAAAAGGCGATAATGAGGCTATTTTTGCGAGATGTTCAATATTTATTTCCTCATCCAAATGATTCTCAATATACTCAATGGTCTGCTGTATTTGTTCCCATGCGTGCATTAATAAGCACCTCCTTTTCCAATAGAATACAATACTGAGGTGACCTGCCGCTTGATTGAGAATGCCATTTATTAGAATTCATTGTAAGATACGATCTCTTCCATCGGCCTGAAATATGAATGTCCAGGAAATGGCTTTGCGCTTTCAGAGGGATATCCCATCACGAGCAGAGCGACCGGCTCAATATGATCCGGTATCGCAAATTCTTCCCTAACAGCCTCCGGTTTAAAGTGCATGACCCATGTCGTACCTACTCCCAATGTATAAGCCTCGAGCATCATGTGTGTTGTTACAATACTCGCATCGATATCGCCGCTGGATTTACCGTCGTAATCCCGGTGCCAGCATTCGTTCTTATCATAGCAGATGAGCATTGCCATAGGCGCATTAAAGTGACATAAAGTGCACTTTCTGAGCTTGGATATGCCTTCTGTACTATTAATAACTAAGATCCGCTGCGGTTGAATATTACATGCCGTCGGTGCGAGGTGACCAGCTTCTAATATTTTGTTTATTAATTCCTGTTCAACTACTTCATCAGTAAAATGGCGGACAGAGTAACGCTCTGCTGCAAGCTTCATAAAATCCATATTTTCGTTCATATATTTTACCCCTTTCACTACTTATTCTTCTATTTCTATAAAATATGAAAACTCTTCTTAATAAACCTGATAACCGGCTTCCCTAAAACTTCCAAGGCTTTGGGGTATCATTCCGCATTATCTTGAAAATCCTTGTCATGTGCCTTAAAAAAGTCATAATAGGTGCGCACATTCTCCAAATCTGTCCAGCGTTCCACCGTAACAGGGTTCACATCAAGGTTATAGATTCTTGCTCCCCGCATGGCAAGTAAAAAGGGGGAATGTGTAGATATGATAAACTGACATCCAAAAAACCTGGCTGAGTCCTCAAGGAAGCTCACTAATTCTATCTGACGCTTAGGAGAAAGACTGTTTTCCGGCTCATCCAGCAGATAGAGTCCATTTTCCCCTATCTTCTCAGTAAAGTATCGAAATGCGCTTTCTCCGTTAGAATATTCCCGCACATTATCCATCAAATGACCTCTTACAAAGCGGGACTGGGTTTTACGTCTGGCGTCATTCACTTTCTTCAATTGATCATAATCAGCCATTGATTTCATCTGAAACTGTGAGTACTTTGAATCCAGGTATTCCTCAAACAAATCTTCCCTCTTCAGATCGATCCCTTCGTTTAAGTTACGAATGTTCAGCATATAATCAAAGACATCATCACTGGTAATGATTCTGCTGTTTTCCGGAATATCCTCTTCGGTATTGATATCGCACAATCTGACATAGTCCGGGAAGAAATTCGACTTATTATAGATAGTATCACGGCTGATGCCTGTCTTCTCTGCAATGATATTCAGAGCTGTTGATTTTCCCGAACCATTACCGCCATATAATATGGTAACCGGTTCAAAATCAAGCCTGTCAAGGTCATTCTTTGATAGTATCTTAAATGGATAATAGGAATCATAACAGGTTCTTTGAATGCCCAGTATAAAATCAAACTCCCTGTCAGCATTGGGAAAGGTAATACTTCTTAAGTAAATCATATCTATCTCCCGTTATATCATTTATGTAGGTATAGTGGCAGTCTGCTTTCATATCTGTGACTGCTCCCACAGTATACTCCAGCGAACGGTCAGATTATGTCTCATTTCAATAATTTATTAGTATATGTCTCCAAACCTCCACTTACCCACCACTTAATTCTAGGGAGAAAATCAAAGCTACCTATCACTTTGGTAATTTTATTACAGGGTAATTGATTTACCATACAAAGCTCCCTAATATCGTGTTATTCCATTCTACCTCCAGTTACCCATAATCATCTCTATAGTGTAAGCAACATTCTAACCTCTCTGAACGTTTTACCATGCACCTCGTATGTAAATACTTTTCCCTTTACAAATCCAACCTTTTCATACATGGAAATAGCCAGAGTGTTCTCCACCTCAGCACTTGTATATAATTGCTTCACAGAGGGATATTTCTCCTTAAAATAGCTAATAAACACCTTCAAGGCTTCTTTACCATAGCCATACCCCTGTAATGAGGCATCTATCATGAACCTGCTCATTGACCATCCATTTAGTTCTTGATCAAAGTCATATAAGATAAATCCAACCATTTTATCTTCATCATAAATGCCCAAAGGATATAACTGGGGTTCATAAGCCGCCTGCACAAGAGAGTAGGCATTGGAAGCCACATAACTCTCCTGGTCTTCTCTTACTTTCAATCGAAAACATTCCTCATAATTTGTTCTATCAATAGGTCGTAAGGTTATTTTCATAGTTCTTCTCCTGTATTATTCGTTCTTGTTATCATCCTGTTCATCAAAGTGCTCTTCAATTCTTTCCGAAATATGTATAAAGACGCATTTTCGTATTAGTGAAGGTACTACACTTTTAGATTTCTCATCTTTCTAACCCCTTCGATATATATTGAATATTTTTCTCTACAATATAATATTTTTCAATGCTTCTCTATACAGATCCGCTGTCTCCTGATAATCCGTTAATACCCCTTCATCTCTAACAAAATTCTGATAGCCGATGGTTTCACCCTTTAATCTCGGTAAGAGCTGAAAGTGCAGATGATTTCGTTTCCCATCACATATGGTACACATATATACCTTTTCTGCACCCAGAATTTCCTTATGTAATTTTATGATAGCATCGGATACCTTCAGTATGTGTGTTCCCAGATCAATCGGCATTTCTGATATATCTTCATAATGACACTTCGATACTATGATTGTTTGTCCCGTTGCCCTTGGATATTTTTCAAATTGGACTCTCACCAATTCATCCTCATAAATTATTAATCCATCATCCGGAAAGATATCCCCTGTAATAAAGTTCTGGCAAGAAAAGCAAATGCCCTTCTCCTGATAATCTCTTATCACATTTCTTCTATGATTCAGTAAAAGTTCATCCTCTTTCTCTAATTTTTTAACATACATCTTCTAACCCCCACTATATTTATCAGCAACGATCACATTCATCCTAACACTGTATCTATATGCTGCAGCAGCTCCTCCTTGATAGAAGCATAATACCTAATTCGATCTACTGTTTGAAGGACCTGCTCTATACCAAGCTTTCTTTCTTCCTCATTTTCACTTTCAATCATCAAAGCCCTCTTAATGTTGTATTCAAGCCATTCCAGCCATCCGAAACCAAAACCATATAGCGCTTTCAGATCCACATGGATGCCCCCATATTCCTGTTCATAGGCTGCTATGAAGGTCTTAAGAAACTCATAGTCTATGTTACAGAGCACGCCTCCTGACCAGCTTAGTGCTAATTGAAACATTTCCATAAACGGGTTCCCATAATCCAGACATTCCAGATCGATAATAACAGGCCTTCCATTCACCCATAGAACATTTTTGCAGTCCATATCACCATCGCAGATACAGGTGACAGAGGGGATATTCTTTAATGACATATTAAATTCATTCTGACCTAAATATAAAAGTTCTCTGTTTCTATGTAAAATGTCAGCGATCTCGCTACCTCTTTCAAATGCTAAATTGATGTATGTATTCCAGTCGATACAGATGTCATTTCTGATCAATGGCTTTTCTGACTGCTCTATTTTATGAATCTTGGCTAAGATTGCGCCGGCGATTTCGCAATGTTCCCTCCGTATCTCATTCCAGCGTAGTGCTCTCCCTTCAATCCAAGGAAAGATGTAAAAGTATTGATGATCAATACATTGCATTTTATTACCGTTCATCTCCATTGCTGGGACTATCGGTATGTTATTCTCCTGCAATACCTGTTCCAAGCGCTCTGCCCTTTGATAGTTTTGGAATACATCCGGTCTTTTCATGATTGACGGATTTAACAGCTTGACAGCATATTTTCCTGTGGTAGTCTCTAAACAATACATTTTATGCATATAACCGCCAGTTACTCTTTGGGGTTGCGCCGTAAGTGTACCTAACTTTAATTCCTCTAATATTCTTTGAACCAAAACACCGTTTTCCAAGGTACACCTCCCTAAAATAATCTGTTCTATCAGCTACCAAATTGATAGTTCATTCATTGTGACTTCTCGTAACTGTTTACTTTTCGATCCCCAGCCTAGCCTTAATTCCCTTGTCATATGGATGCTTGATCTTCTTGACATAGGATACATAATCAGCAAGCTCAACCAACTCCTCTGCCGGGTCTCTACCAGTCATAACCACTTCCAGATGCTCCGGTTTATTCCTTAAGAAATTCATTAATACTGCATGGTCAATGAGCTGAAAGCTATCCGCTGAGACGACCTCATCCAGTACAAGCATACGATAATCCCCACTTTGTGCTTTATCTGTCACTGTAAGGAGCAGTTCCTTATATGCCTCTCTTGCTTTTTCTTTCGTTGCCTCGGTCATAAAGGTATAAAATCCGAAATCAACCTTACTATGAATACATTCGATACGATCGATTAACTTGAAAATGTTTAGTTCACTGGATTTATCACTTTTTAGAAATTGTGAGAATAAAACCTTCCCTCCGCTGCCTGCACATCGAATGCATAGTCCGACAGCAGCTGTAGTTTTTCCTTTTCCGTCACCTTCGTAGATATGAATTAGGCCCTTCATCTCAAGTCTCCTTAGCTCGTCACAATATTAGTATATAGTTAGTCTTTTCTTATTTACTAACCCTTATCAATCTTATGATAAAGAATATGATTGAGCCAAAGATCAGTATCAGAAAAACAGGAAGGAACCACACCGATAAGGATAAGGCTTGTGCAGAATTTATCGTTAGGTAGGAAAATACAGCTATCACAATTACTTTCATCGTACTTATCATATTTTTCAAAGTCCGGTATACACGTTCCTTATTTTCCTCTGTCACTTTAACACCGGTATTCCAAACCTGAGGAAACTTTTCCAGTACGGTCATTCCTAAATACATGATCCAACTTATAATCGGAAGGATGAGGATTTCTCCCTTGCTACCCATCCTATCAATCTCGCCCATAGCATTATAATGGCCCGGTATCTTGTCCGGTATACTGTTCCAATGAATGAATAAGTAGATCAGAATACCAAACAGTAAAATCAGACAAAGAATATTTGTAAATAAATCATACCTATTTCTTTTCAATTTCATATCAAGCATCTCTCTATTCCCCTTTCTCAGACAATAGCTCCAGTGGTTCATACTTTAGATTATTGGTCACAACTGCAAATGATAGGATTACCCCCAGTCCTATGATGATCCCACCCGTTGCCATCGAGAGCGCCATGTCGGGCTTCGCATATTCCAGCTCCTCTTCTGTTTCCTCCGTTGTGGCATTACTGACGGAGCCATTGGTATAGGTGGTGTCGTAATAACTAGTTCCACTTAGTACGCCGGCTACCCGATCGGTCAGGAAGAAACCCGCGAAGCTACCCAATACACTTCCAATCAGTACGATGAATAGGATGCCGTATAACATCGAACGAGTACAACTCCATTTGCTCATACCCAGGGAGCGCTCAACTGCAGTTCGCTTCTTTTGTTTTGTGATAAATAGATTGCAGAAGAAAACCAGAATCAACACTGTGGCGATTATCCCTGCAGCCAATAGGAACAAAGACATTCCCTTGATTTGATCCAGCCCTGCCCTTAGCACAGTATAGCCTTTATCGAAAAATTTTAGCTCCAATTCATCAATACCAAGCTTCTGAAATTTCTCCATATACTCTTCTATTGTTCCATTCGGAATTTGAAAGGAAGTGGTGTAGCCCATCATTGGACCATAGGCTATGATATTATTCTCATCACTGGCTTCAATGGACTTAGTCGGTATGATAATTTCATGCTCTGCCATGTTATAGCCGCCTCCACCACCTAAACTAAGGTATATTCCGACGATTGTATATTCCTCCTCGTAGAAGACCGGATACCCCTCTCCCTTCGCATTCAACATATGAAAGCCTCCCCATACTTCACCTGAGCCAAAGGCTTTACCGGCAGAATGTCGGTAATTGGCATAATATAGAGGTAAGGTGATCTTATCCCCTACCTTCAATTTGTTGAACTTAGCGAAGCTACTGGATACCAGACACACCTTCTCCCCCTTTGCATATTCCTCTTTACTGATGTCCTCTCCCAGTTCAATGTAGGTAGTTCCGTTATAAAATGGTATGAGTAGCTTTGTACTGTTCGTTGTAGTTACAGGGACGGTTTCGTAGTGCCTCCCGATACTCTCTGCCAGGTTAAGCCAGCGTTTCCCGTGCTCTGTCTCATAGAAGCCTTCTGTAACCTCCTCATAGAGAATATTCCGGGTTTCATCCGGAAGGAGTTTACCTTCCTTCGTATACTGGTAGGATCCGTGAATATTTGTTGGTACATAGATCATACTGACACCGACATCACTTCTATCATAGGATTCGGTAATGGCCATGATATAAGTCTTCCCCTTATATAACATATCCGGTGACGGATTATATCTGTCACAGAACCATAGGGTGGGCATATTGAGTTGGTATCTGCAATAGACTTCTTTCTCAACATTGATTTGTACCGGATGATCCGGGATACAATCTTCATCAACTGTGAATTCAATAATGATCTCTCCAAATCCCCAATACGCATTCGGTGGTAGCAGCTGGTATCCGGGGAGGTAGGCTCCGTAAAAAGGCCTCTTCTCCGGCTGATAGATGTAGTCTGCACCCTCAAAATCTAGGACGGATACTGGGATAGGATCATTGTATTCTGCAACATAGTAATATCTATTGGATTCGTCAAGGGAATCATAGATTTCTACTTTATTTAATACGGTTTTCTTCTGCTCGACTGTACCGATTGTAGTGAATACTGCCTCAAAAGCCTTGATATTCGCAGAACTCATCCGCCATAGATTACTGCCCAGGGTGGACAATATAGCAGCAAAGGTGATCAGTAAGAAGAAGAGTACTGTCTTAACCGGGGTACGCAGGCTTTGCTTTATACTGTTTCGGATTAACATGATTTCCTCCTAATCGATCAGCTTCCCATCCCTCATTCTGAGAATATAATCCGCTTCCGCCGCCACTTCCGGGTTATGGGTGATAACAATGACCGCATAATTCCTGGTATGGGCTGTCTCCTTAAGAAGTCGGACGATGTTCCTCTCATTCTCCGTATCCAGATTCCCCGTAGGCTCATCTGCAAAAATAATGCTGCCCTCCGATGCCAATGCGCGGGCAATCGCTACTCTTTGCTGCTCTCCGCCGCTCATCATCTGGGGATATTGACTTAATATCTGTTTCCTCAGACCAACCTGTTCCAGCAGCTCTGCTGCCTTTCTCTTCGCCTCGTTCCTCTTAATCCCTTTCAGCTCCATGGGAAACATGACATTTTCCTGAGCGGTCAGTAGCGGAAACAGATGAAAGGACTGATATACCACAGACGCTTTCTCTCTGCGGTAGAGATCACGGTTTAGACCGCTCATGTCCTCACCCTCCACATAGACCTTTCCCTTCGTCGGCAGATCCAACCCCGCCAGCAGGGATAAAAAAGTGCTCTTACCGGAGCCCGATTCACCAACAATTGCATACATATGACCTGCTTCAAAGGTATAGGATATGCCTCTGACTGCATCGATTGTCTGGTATTTTGTTTGATAGGAGTAATAGACCTCCTCTGCTCTTAATAGCTCCACTATAACTCCTCCCCTCAATCTTTTTGTGCCAAGGCTTTCATCACGCTGATTTTGCCAAGCTGATAGAGTGCCGCTGACGTTCCGCAGATATAACAGAATAAAAATATAAAAAATGTATATAGCTGCATCCTATCCCTCTGCTTTGTCAGAAGGACGGATATTATCGTTCCAAGGGTTCCGCCCGTAAGCTGAACAATGATACTTTCGATAAAAAATGTGAAAAAGCACATACGGCTGCTCACTCCCATGGACCGCATCATGGCATATTGCCCACGACGGTTCTGAATCAATAAATAGGACGTGATATATCCTATGAATATAACGATGCATAATATAAAAGGCAGAAATCCATTGAGCAGTCCGATATTATCCTGTATTCTTGAGGCTGAGAGAATGAATGTCTCATCATTTACTGCTAAGGCATTACCCGCATATGCATTATCACTCATGGGGTTAATTTCCATCAATTGCAGCTTTTCCTTCATTTCCTTTTTGAATTCATTAAGCTGTAAGGGGTTCTTGATCCTAAAAGCTACAGCATTGGCCACAAAGGGGAGGTTCAGCTTCGTAAATGCAGCTCTTGCCCACTGAAAGGGTATAAGGATACTGGGAACGTATTCACCTTCCGATGACTTGATACTTCCCGCGATATAGAAATCCTCCACCCCTAATTGTTGATTCATATATTGCGAATTCCTATCCAGGTAATCGTAATTTATGGTAAGGGTTATGGTTTGTCCCAGCTGCCAATCGTTCTTCTCCATAAATCCTTCTTCTACAATACAGTAAGGGGCATCGAACTGCAGTAGGTCTAAGGAAGCGTCCGGGACTAAGGTGACATCCTGCTCGGTAACCCCGCTGATTGCTTCCAGCCTTGTAATTCCTGCTGCATCTATGGTCGCGAGGGCTCTGGGCTTATCCACATTAGCTTCTCCGACACCAGCCGATAAAACTATATTAATGGCAGGGTCAGTTATGTATTCGGACTGCAGGATGGCATCCACCTTATCCTCTCTGATCACCAGTCCGGTCTGCAGAGTGCCATTTAAATTGCTGATCTGGGCATTGATGGGTATGACCTGCGGCAACGCAGCCAGCTGCCTCTTGTTACTGTCGAGACTGCCCATGAATAGGTTCAGTAATAGCACCACCACAGCGCAGATCAGAAGGTGAAGGATACTTTTTTTATTATAGCGTATGATGTTTATAATTGCTGTACGGATATAAAACATGGCAATCTCCTGACCTATTTTTTTTTAACATAGACCATAAAGCTGAGCCTTTGAGAGGCTAACATACAGTTTCATTCTTTACAAAAGCTTAAACTATCATTATATCCAAGCGTAACACCCTTAGATAATCAGGATTATCAGGGCTTGTATCTCATGATAATTACTCATCGTCTTCCACAACCGGTCCGAGGTAGGCACTGTTATGATTGGCAAACCCCTCCTCTGAACCGTTCTGTATCAAATTCTCTTCCTTAGTATCCTGTTGAAGCTGTACGTTACCATTTCGCATAAGCTCCTCCATTTTTCTCGTATATACTGTGTCTGTGAATGTCCTTTCCTTAATCCCATTGCCCCGGAAATTTAACTTTTGTAAGCTTTGGAAATCTCTGATTAAATTCCTCTAGCTCTTCCTCTGGTAGATTCTCAAATACCTTTGCTTCGTAGAATTTTCCCTTTATGCCTTTCATGCTACCTTTCACCAGTTCATAGGCCATAAATGCATCAAAATTCTTACCATCGGCAGTTGTGATATGGAAGTTGTCACAGGTCTTAAATCCAAACCTGGGATAATAATCCGGTTCACCAAAAATAACAATCCCTTTATACCCTTGATCCGCTGCTAGCTTCATTGTTTCCCGTAATAGCAGTTCTCCTACGCCTGATCCCTGCCATTCGGGTTCTACACACAGAGGACCAAAGGTGATCACTTCATGGGTATCGGTACCATCAACGACCCGTGCCTTGCTATACATAATACATCCAATGACAGCACCGTCCTTTAAGGCAATACGGCTCAGCTCCGGTAGATAGTCTCTATCCTGACGCAATTTGTGTACAAGATAATGCTCGTTGCAACCGGGACGGTATTTGTTCCAAAAGGCATGCTGGGTCATCAATTCAACCTGATACCGATCGTCCTCTGTTTCCTCTCTGATTTCGATTTCATCATGTTTCAGCTTTTTCTTTTCTTTCGGAAACCAACCAAATTCTAGCCTTACTTCCTTTCTCTGCAAATCATCATTCCTGTAACAGCAGGTATCCATCCCGATCAGACGAAAGCCTTCATGCTGGTAAAAATCTATTGCATTTACATTACAGGATTGCGTTTCCAATATAACTGCCCGGCGACGTTCTCTTCTTGCTTGTTCCTTAGCAATATCAAGCAGTGCATGACCTATTCCCTGCTTCTGATACCTATCTGATACCCAGAGTTCTGTTATCCTTAGGCGGTTAGACCATATTTCTTGATTCGTTTCAATGGCAGCCACTAATTCATCCTGATCCAGTACTCCCCAGGCATAGGCATTCTCATAGTGATCTGCATATAGCTTGTCCGGTAAATCATATTCCTCCGGTATATGAGTAACCGGCTCAGTAAATTCTTTCTTTTCAATCTCAATCAGATATCCCTGCTCCGTATGTTTCACAATCACATCATAATACTGCGCTGTTGTGTATTTTATTGGAATGATGGTCCCCTTCCACTTTTCTTTTGGTAAATGTATTATTCTGTATTCCATCGCCTGTCCCCTCTAGTCAACCTATTGTTAATATTACTTAACTTCTTCCTTTTTCTCTAATCCAACTATTCTTATTCAATATTTTAACATATATTAAGTGGATGTACCATACTCTTCCAATACATTATTAGTACTTTTATCTTTCATACTTTATCCATCGTTCTTAAATCCATAAACTTAGTTTTAAATGATTAATTTACATTTTGTATCCACTATAGAGCTGGATAAGGGGGTATTCTCCAAATAGAAACAGTGGTAAAAAGCTTGTTCTATCTAAGCCCATACCACTGTTCTTTTTAATGCCTATATTGTTTTATCCTGTGATTGCTTATATTCCGGACTAATCCGTCACAGTAACCTTTGTATGCCCGTGAAGTACACTAAAATGATCAATATTGAAGGGTACAAAAGTCCACATATAAAATCCGGTGGCTTCCACAGCAGTATCGGGTTTTTCCCAATATAGCATACCTTCAATTGTGATTGTCTTAAAGCTAAATTCGCCGGTTAAGGTGGATGAATATAACATTTGACCCTTAGGAACAGAGGTGGCGGTTACCTTAGGTGCTTCATTTGGACTAAGCTTTATCACACTGCAGGAGCTGGCAGCTTGGGCAAAGTCTGAGTTACCCTGCTCATTGATCTGCGTTAAGCTGTTAAAGGAAACGGTCCTAAAGTTAGCCACTCCAAACCGTGCGACCACCGGGTAATACATGAAGTTCTCAATGATAGCCCTTATACCAATTGGTATCTTAAGCTCGATAGCCTCTGCACCATCAAATAATGCAAGGGTATAATCTGCCTTGGTGTCCAATACCGGTGCAATGGATGTGGCAATCCTAGTTCCATCTGCGGTATCTTGAAGCTCAAGGTAGTTTAATTTCCCTTTCCCTCGAATATCATAGGAAGTGGCAGCAGAAGTAATAAGCTTATCTACACTGCCGTTGATTAATAGTACGGCATAATTAAAGGAACTGGTATTATTGGTAGAAAAGCGATTAATAATTGAGGATACATCAAACTTCATTTTTTTCACATATTCATCATAATAAGGAGTAGCTCCCGCAGAGCTTCCGAATGTAATGCTGTTCACATTGGTATTCTCAGGAATGGACAGGCTAATGATACCATCATTAATCTCCAAGCTATTATTACTAGCATACTCTTCCCAAATTGTGTCCTTGGCTTTATTAATCGTTATCTGTTTGAAGGTACCATAATTCTTAACGGCTATATTTGGAGCCTCTATCATCAGAGTTTTATCGGAATAATCCCCTTTACCGATCGTTAAGGTTAGTGATTCTTTTGAAGAAAACTTAATCTGTTTCACATGATTGGTTGATAATAAGGCGTCCAGCTGTTCCTGCGTAGAAGCAACACCTTCTGAAGTCAGAGCAGTAATCGTCACCCAATCACTTGAGGCTGTGATCGTATCCTTCTTCTTATTCTTATTCCTCAGCCATGCTTCATAAGCATTTGTATTCTGAAAGCTAACCGCACGGATGCGGAACTTGCCTTCTTTCTTCGGAGTCACAATACCATCTGCGGTTACGGCTTCTACTCCAGCGGTATCCTCTTTGATTTCCCAGCGTGTAATGCCACTGGTCTTGGCCCGTGTACCTGCCGATGTATCCAGAATCACTTCGTTGAAATCATATTCTTTACCCACAGTAATTTGTTGGTTCTCCGGAACATTACCAATGCCGACCTTAGTGATATTATTTATGATGATAACCTTAGCTTCTTCACTATAAAGTGTACGATCCTTCAGCTTCAATTTGCAGCGGATATAGGCTGTTCCTGCCTTTTTAGCAGTCACCTTACCGGTATCTGATTGAATGGTAATTGCCTTCGGATCACCTTTGTCCTGTAAAATCTGCCATTGATATTGCTTTACATCCTTGCTATTAGCTGGATTCACACGAAAGACAAAGCTGTCTTTTCCTTTGGTGCCTAGATATAGGTTTTTACTCTTTACATTCAAAGTAATATCCGCTGAAGCTTCCGTTTTCGCTGAAGCTATCAGCTGTTGACCTGGTAGCCTCATTGCTCCGAAAATCATCATGAATACAACAATCGATATGAAAAGTAAACGGCTAATTTTTCTCATAAAGCTCCTCCTTATTTGAAATCCATCCTAATATTACCTACGATATCGCCAATCATTAATTCCATTATATCCCATCTGTTAACAATGTCAATCATACACAGAAAAACGTAAGAAAAACTTAATCGTAAGCTTTTATAATCAAATCTTTGCATGAATCCTACTGCCACTACAGGTATCTTACTTTATCATTCCTCTAATCAAGCGCAAGGACGTAGCTATGATCGCTTGTTATCCTAAGAGTAACTTACCGTTAACTATGTTACCATATCATGGTTTGTTTTTCAACAAATTCAAAATACTTCGCGCTATTATACAGATCAATAAGTGCTTTCCATGATACCTTATTCAGGAATGTAAAATCCCCGGACCGATATACTTACTTCATCAGATCCGGGAGATATGTTTCATTATATTTGTTAATCAGGATTAGCAATGAGGGATCTTTTCCATGGGCATAGAATCCTACTTAAGCCTTCAGGATTGAATAGGTGACCTCTCCCTCCTTGATCACTACCTTGATTTTACAGTCTCCGATTACAACATAGGCATTTTCCTTAATTCCATGGGTTTCCTGTGAGGTAAAGGAATCATAAATTGCTGTGTATACCATAGTTGGCTTCGAGGATATGGTAGCTACCATAGCCTTTAGTATTTCTGCATTCTGCTTGGCCAGAACCGAGCCTGACAGCTTCACGGTGATTTTGATTTGATAGCCCTTAGTTGACTTCGTTAAGTAGACACCATTACCGCCTGTAACAAGATGAGAGAAGCCGATCCTATCGGTTTCAACCACAAGGTCTGTGGAGGCTAAGATCTTACGATCGACCTCCAACTCCAGCTTCCGCCAGATCTCAGCTGCTCCTCCCCAATCACTGAGGGTATCCTCGATGGAGAGGAAGCGATCTCTTACCGGGAATTCTACTCCCTCGATGCTGATCGCTGTAGGCTCAGGTATCGGAGTTGGAGTGGGTTTTTCCGTAGGCTTTGGTGCTGTGACAGGAATAGCTTCGGGAATCGGCTCATATTTACTATAGCATATCACACCTTTGTAGCTCTCGTAGCCCTTGATCCTAGCACTGTTAAATAACCTATAATAAACTAAATTACTTAAGGTACTGACCTGGCAGAGGTTATAGTCACTCTGCTTGCTGATATATGCCTGCTCCGGAGCAGTTTTCGCTGTATGGGAAGTACCCTTGGTATAGATATATTCCTTTTGATCCCTTGTAAAGGTAAGCAATCGGGACGAGCTTCTCTTAATTGTGAATCCACCTTTGTTTTTCTTATAGGTAAGCCCTAAGGCTTTGGAAAGCGGCTTTGCTTTGACCATCAGGCTACCTCCGGCAGATTTCTCGATCAGATTCTCATACCTTTTCCATGTGCCATTCTTCTGCTGAATGAGCACCAAATACTGGCTGGTATTACCGGCAAAGGTACCCCCCGTATCCTGATATAAGAAAGTCAGCCCTAGGAGAAATATGACTAGAAAAAAGGTGATTTTTCTAAATGCTCCCCTCCTACTTAATCGTCCCATTCTTAACATTCTTCTGCTTCACATCCTTAAGTACTGGCAACCATTGTTTTTATCTATGTACATGCTCTTAATCAATTTCTTAATCAATTTCAAAGGAACAGCTCACTGCAACAGTAACCTCTTTTTCTAAGGATACCGTGTCATTATCCACATATCCTCCATAGCCATAATCATTGTAATACTCATTGGGTACCGAATAGAGCGGGGTAACCTTAATGCTGGAAAGCTTCGCATTGGTGAGCTGTCCCAGCTTGCTGCCTGCATTTTCAGCAATCAGCTGTGCTCTTTTTGTAGCATCCTGTGTAGCTTCAGCCAGCATGCTGACCTTTAGGTCCTCCAGCTTAGTATAATGATATTCCGGTGCATAGGATTGGAATTGCACTCCATCATTGAGCAGCTCCGTTGCATTTCTAGAAACCTCTGTAACCTTCTCGATTTCTGACGAGCTAATCGTTACGGTCTGTATCAGATTGTAGTCCTTAATCTCATTGGTATATCCTCCATACTCATTGAGAACATGATTCTCTGTAATGGAAATAGAAGAAAAGATTAGTTCCTCTTCAGCAAATCCTTTGTTCATAAGATAGCTCTTAACCTTCTCCTTATCTGCTTCAATCAAGCTGTAGCCATCCTTCGGATTCACTGCCTGCACATCAAATACTCCGGACCATACGATGATATCTGAAATAATTTGCTGCTTGGTATATCCCTTAATATTAATTTGGTATTTTTTCTGTTTGAAGTCCGCCAAGCCCTTCACACCGATAAAGCAGGACAATACAATGGCAATCCCAAGTATAAATGCAACGATAATGTTCCCGATTAATTTTGTTTTGCTCTCATTCATGTTTATATCCTCCCATAACCTATTCATTTACTTCTTCCCTTATTCTATTACTAATGCCATAATACTGCAAGGTAATATTATATTACTTAATTGGTATCCTAAAAAATGCAATAGAAAGAACGCCTCTATGGTATAAATCAGACCATTAAGACGTCTATATTCTCTTATCATACCTCATCCTAATAACATCTGCTTATTGATTTAAATCTCTATGGATTTCCAGATCTTTCAGCTTCTTCTTATTCAAAACATTATTTTTGATGGATATCTTCTCCGTAGCGTTAAGTGGTATGGTTTTGTGGGTTTCTCCATATACAGATGTGAACTTTTTAAGGGTTTGATCCGCGGTAATCGTATTGTTCATGATAGAGATTGCCAATGGGACACGATAGACTGCCTTCACAAGTGAGATCGCATTTCTAATTTGGATTTTGCAGCTATCAATTGAGGCGTTGATTGGATAGTTTTGGGTGTTAGGTATATCAATTACTGCATACTCACATTCAATTTTGCTGTCCTTGATATGAATGGAGGGTACCAGGGTAGTCCCAACAGCCTCCTTCTTGACCCAGGCACTATAGGTTCCTGCTATACTGCTATTTAAAAACAGCTCAGATTGATTCACATTAATCACTGAATTGGAAATGAAATTCGTTCCATTCAAGGAAATGTAGTGTTCCCTTAATCCAAAGGGGGAGGCAGGATTTTCATTATTCATCGTACATTCATTTAGGGTAACTGTTATGAATTTATTAAAATTAGAGGATCCAACTCCAAGATAGCAGACATTGACAAATTTATTATCCGGATCAAATCGTTCGATAAAATTACATTGCTTAAATTCGATATCTACTGCCTTCACCTCACCGGAATAACCGGTCATAGATGCATCATAAATCGCAATCGGCAGAGTGTCCTTCCTAAGCTTCTCATTGGTGCTTTCAAAGGTGCACCCGACAAAGGAGCCCTGAGCAGAGCCGGAACCATATACAGCTAAGGCTTCATCGGAGCTTGAATTATAGAAATAGCTGTTCTTACAATCAATGCTTGCTACCCTGGACGTGGTATTATTGAGCCATAGGCACCCTCCGCTGATTGCTGTGTTGTTATTGATTAATTTAACCTCTTCCATGATAGTCTTACCGCTGCAAGCATACATCAGATGTACCTTGGAGGATCCGTCCACAGCCTGAAGTGTGACTTTATTCATAATAACCTTTTCAAAGCCATCAGGGTAGAATAGGATAAATTCACCCGGAAAGTTCTGAATGGTATGATCGCTGTCATAGGTGATTGTCAGATCATAAATTTCATAGGTGGTGCCCGACTTTCCCCATCTGCTTCTTAAGAACTTATAACCCATATCATTTTGGGGAGCATAATCATCATCAATCAGAAGAGTTGCATTATTTCCTCTAATGATCTGTCCGTTATTCATATAGAAGCCGTCGTTACATTTATAGGTCTTCCCTGTCTGAAGGTATACCGTCTTATTTTGATTAAGTGCATTCATAAGGGCATGATGATCGTCATGTACACCATCGCCGACCGCCCCATATCTTCTTACATCTCCATACTGATACTTTCTATTCTTTACTCCTGCCTCGCCTTTACGAACAGGATATCTTTCTGTTTTCTTGGATTTATTTGTCTCAGCAAGCAGTAAGGAAGGCTTTGTTGGTACCTGCTGAACTGCCTTGCTGATTGTGAGAGCCTTTGCCTGGGATATGGGGTTACTGAAGGATGAACGGTCGGTTTCTGCATTTGCTCCATAGAAAGCAAACCAAAGAATGATGGCAGTTAACAGAACTACCCTTGGAATAAATACTCTGCACCTATGCCGGAATAATTTCATCTTCCTTCCTCCTCTCAACTAAATGATCGATCCATTGGAATTGATTTAATACCCATGAATAAGTACTCATTATGAGTGTATTATGCAGGTCCCATTTTTATAACAATTTTTTGTTCTTCTAATACTAAATTACTAAAAAACCCGTTCAAACCATAAGCTACGGTTGAACGGGTTCTAGGATTAATTCGTTTGATCCAGCCTTCTATAGCCAAACCAATCCGGGGCAAAGTCAAATTCCTCTGGGCTTTCACTTAGCTCTATATAATACTGCTCCCCATCTGTACTATGGAGACAGGCTTCAACGCTAATAATGTTGTCCACATGATTTTGAATCGCATCTGCTTGAATTTCTTTGGGTGCTCTTTCTTTTACCTCCTGTAAGGTATCCCCTACAAGCAGACCCACCTCGTGAAGCTCCTGAGAGCTATCCTTCTGATACCCACCGAGATGGACAAAGAATAGTTGCTTTCTGCTATCAGGCTTCTCCTTCGTGAGGCGCAATGTATAACCATCTGCCCCACTAATCTGCTTATAGCTATCCATATGAAGCTTTTCCTCTCGACCGTACCAACCGCTTCTCAGTACCTTAAGAGTATCGTCGATATGCTTCGCAGCCACAAACTGTACATCATGCACCTCAAGATTACACCCATTCACCTTACCACCCAAGCTGATCATAAATAAATTCATCTACTTTTTCCTCCTGTTGTATGATTGCTTTATCCCCTAAGGAATTCGTTAATTCTCTTCTTCCCCTGTATCATCCCAATAATCATAGAATTGGAATTCCTCTGATGATCCTTGCTTCTTTGATCGATATAAGACAGTATGATGATAACGTTCTGTATCCTCCAGAAAGCTCCTGTGATAATAATATAAATCATGTACCCCATCACTGTAATAATAGCTTGGTGCCTCATATCCCAATAATAAGGAATAGTTATCTTGAATCTCCCGGCTGTAGGGAATGGAGATCTTCTTCATCTTAGGATAATACTTATCTCTAACTCTGTCCAGTATCTCCATTGCTGTGAATTTCGTCCTCGAGTAATCCCTCTGTACACCGTCAAAGCTATCAATGGATGGCATGGGATAGACCGGGTCCAGTAGGAAAGCTTCTTCCCCCCACGCTTTTGCATACGCAAAGGTGATGTCCTCTTCCAGTATAATCCTACCCTCATAAATCAGAAGGTTATTATAATTCTTCCCGCTAGGATCCTCTTCCCAGGCTTCATACATTGTTCTGCTTTCTGCTCTTTTATTCCTTAGGTCATAGGTAGCTACTGTGCCGTTAAGTCGAAGGGTATTATAGTTTATCACAGTAATCTCAGTGAGAATGAGTTGTTTGTCCTGATAGGTAAAGGTATAGGTATGGCCCCACCGGTCGGAGCTTCCGCCATAATCCTGTACATGAAGCTTGCCCTCTGACAGGGATATATCCTCATAGGGATCGCCAAATACACCACCCTCCATACTACCTAAAATTATATCACTGTTTTCAAAGGCCAGCCTATACTTTCCGTTTTGATTAAGGAAAAGATAGATTTTTCTGCTTCCGGTAGTGACCCCTGAGCCTTGCTCTATTACAACTGCAGCATCCTCCTGTCCATCCCTATCCAGATCTCCAAAGCTGTAATCCTTCAGGGTATATGCCTCCGGCAATGAGATCTTCTGATTCTTTTTCAACTGCTCCAGCTGATCTGCAAGCATTTGAGGAAGTCTACTGTCAAAGGGATAGGGCGCACTAATCTCGTTATATATTATTTCGCTACCATAGGACTCTGACCATTGCTTCATAGGATCAGGCATATGATTAGCATAACTCGGATCATTGGTATAATATTGAATGACACCCTCCTCATAAATCGCAGCATAGATATAATCAGACCCGATGATATAATAGCAGAAGCCGCTGGCACCTCTTAAATAGGAGGGCCCGGCTTGTACTCTTCTGCCATCCAATAAAATATCCTCAAACATGACGGACTGCGTATTTCTGATAAAGGAGTGTTCAGCATAATTGACTGTTTTAATAAACAGCTCCTCCTGTTCCTTCGTCTTAACAATACCAACCTCCATCAGGGAGGGTAAGGTAGTCCCCGGCTCATCTCTGAGATAGGCTTCCTCAAAGGAAACACCCATTCCACAGCCGTAATCATATTGGTTGGATAACAGGTTGATCTGATTGGAATTAAACTCAAATTCAAAGCTTACGTAATCGCTGTTTGGGTCTTCCCAGTTGATATGATCCAGGAAGGTTATCCCGGCTGTACCCTCCCGGTAGCTGGCAAAACCGGATAGAGCCCCGGTAGCAGTACCGTTAAAAGCACTTAATTCAAAGTATAACAGGTCATCGTATAAAACATGGATCAATAAATCAGAACCACTAAAATATGTTTTATTTGCACCGTACCATGCTCCATCCATTTGCATCATGGCTTCCCCCGGGGCTTTTGGCTGAGTGGCCTTTGAGCCGGTACGAATCAGGTACATGGGATATCGCTTATCCCAGCTCTTCCAGTATCCTTCAATCCTGTCCTCATTGATGAATAAACCGAAAAACTGTCCCTCTTGCTCTGTATCCTCAGTAAGCTGAATGGACGGATAGTCCAGGTAGCGACTCTCCGGAGCTCCCGTGAGTCCGATTTCCGTCCGGTATTTATCGTAATAATAGGTTCCCCTTAACTGTTCGTCCTGATAGGTTAAACTCATATGAATCATGGAGTCACCGACTGCTCCGGTAAATTCCATGACTTCGCCTTCCTTAAAGATATCTGTCATAGATAATTTGGATTCATTCCCGCTACCTATGGGAGTGGGGTTGCTCGTAGGCTTTGCCCCTTGGTTGCTCTGATGGTTACCCAGATCCTCCGGTGAAACTAAGGGATCCTTCCCATGATTCCTGGAGCACCCCACAAATAGAACTGCAATGAAGAGTAAAACAATTATTTTTCTCATATGGACCTCACTTATATTATTATGCTCTTATCTATCAATGTCTTACTGATTATAGCACAAAACTATAAAATATCCCATCAAAAATGATTCTTAATTTAGCTGATCCCCAAATCGAATCAATTATTGCCATAATTATATTATGTATACTAACTTGGGACATGTATTCCCTTTTTCCGTCTCCTGCTATGTGACCATGTCACAGTATGGCATGAAAGTCACTCCCTCACCTGCATATGCTATACTATAAAATAAATGATAGGAGGCTCATTTATGAGTGACATTTCTTCTTCATCCTACTGCAGAGATAACAAATGTGATAACAATGGTTTCAGCCCTATGCTGTTAATTCTCTTACTCTTGTGTTCAGGAGATAACTGCTTGTTCGGTGGGAAAGGTGACAGTTGCGGCTCCGGAATGGATGGCATACTTCCCCTTATCCTTCTACTTACCTTAGGCGGCGGCTGCTGCTAATTAGATACGGATGGGTTGTTGCATTGTTCCTAATGCAGCAACCCATTTAAAATATACTTTACCATATATTTGATAAGAGGTATAATAAGCTTGCTTACATTAATAAAAAGGAGCAATCATATGCCTGCTAAACAAAAACATAAACATAAAAAGCTTTCTGATCTAAAGCAGGAACAGCATACGCTGATTGTGGAGTCCTCTGAGTCAAAGGATGCTCTCCCTGCAAAAATACATACTGATAATGACGAAGGTAAAACAGAGCAAAGCACGGTCCCTGATGTGATCTCCATTTCAGATAAGGAGAATTCCCCAGATGAGGCTCCTGTGAATGAGATATCTGAGCATGATGTATCTATGAATGATACGCCTAAGAATGAACCAGCTGCTAATTCCATATCAGACAAGCAATGGCACGTTTTCGGTATAGCACTTACCAGGAATCGTGTCCTTAGGCTGTTCCGTCTTCTATGTATCATCGGATTTTTTATTTTTCTTGGACTCTTTCTGAATGAAACTGTAATTCAACCCTATCGTTCGGAAAAGGATATTGACCTTACCAGAGATTTATATCATCGCCCTGAGGAAGAAAATATAATGATTCCCTCCACAGCCCCAACCCCCCTTCCTACTTCAGCGCCTCTTGCTACCGAAGCAACTCCAACTCCTACCCCCAAGAATGAAATGCCCTCCCCAACACCGGATCCTAATCGGGACGATCAGGGCAGACTACTGCAGTTTACGGAGCTTCTGGAGAAGAACGAGGATACCAAGGGCTGGATCACCATCCCTGATACGAAATTGGATTATGTCGTAGTACAATCCGATAAGGAGGATCCTGAATACTACCTCTTTCGGGGTTTTGATAAGAATTACAGTAAGGCTGGTACCCTGTTCATGGACCTTCGTTCATCGGTAGAAGAGCCAACGCAGAATCTTGTGATTCATGGTCATAATATGGTCTCTACCAAGGAAAAAATGTTTCATAAGCTTCTGGATTATAAGAAGAATATAAAGTTTTATCGGGAACATCCCCTCATCCAATTTGATACGATTTATCATACGGGAACCTGGAAGATCTTTGCGGTCTTTATCACTCCGCCGGATCCAGCGGAGGATTATTTCTTTGAATTCAGAAAATCCTCCTTTCAGGATGCATCCGAATTTTTGAATTTTGTTTATCAGATCCGTATTCGTTCCTTGATTCAGGTGGATGCCGTTGATATCAATGAGAATGATCAGCTATTAACTCTCTCCACCTGCTCCTATGAGGTGAATGACGACTATCGTACCATTGTAGTCGCCCGTAAGGTACGGGAGGGTGAAGACATCTCTGTTGATGTGGAAGGTGCAAGGATGAACCAGCAACCATACTACGCAGCGGATTACCGTAAGAAATATGGCAAGGAAATTCCCAATGTAGCCGATAGCTTTGAAGAAGCATTGAAAAAAGGACAAATTACATGGTACTCTCCGGCTAAGCCTGACTCGAATCAATAACCGGATAAACGATAAAGGAGCAGCATATGAAGCTTGAATTTTCAGAACGGTCCAATCGGTTTGGAAGCAATATTTTTAATACTCTGGATGATTATAAAAACGAACGGCTTGCGCTGGGAAAGCCGGTATACAATCTCAGCGTCGGAACCCCGGATTTTCCACCGGGTGCCCATATCATGGAGGCAGTAGCGGAAGCTGCTCTGGATCCGCAGAATTATAAATATTCCCTTGGTGATACCCCAGAGCTCTTACAGGCTGTAATCAGCTGGTATGAGCGGCGATATGATGTCTCACTAAGCCCCGAGGAAATCACCTCTGTATCCGGCACTCAGGAGGGAATGGCCCATATCGCTTGGCCTCTGATCAATCCGGGGGATACTGTACTGGTACCAAATCCCGGTTATCCGATTTTTGAAATAGGACCATATTTATGCGGCGCAGAGATTACTTATTATAATCTTCTGCCTGAGAACAATTATCTGCCCGATCTGTCTTCCATCCCCTCAGAGTTGGCAGGTAAGGCGAAGCTGATGATCGTCTCCTACCCTGCAAATCCGGTATGTTCCACAGCCCCAGCCTCCTTCTATGAGGAGCTGATTGCGTTTGCACAGCGTAATCAAATCATCATCATCCATGATAATGCTTATTCCGAGATTATATATGATAACAAAAAGGGAAGCTCCTTCTTAAGCTTTCCCGGAGCCAGGGAGGTCGGTGTTGAATTCAATTCCCTGTCAAAGACCTATAATATTACAGGAATTCGGATATCCTTCCTGATGGGCAATCGGGAGATCATACATAAATTTAAGACCCTCCGTTCTCAATTTGACTACGGAACTAGCTACCTGGTACAGAAGGCTGCGATTGCAGCCTTAAACGGTCCCCAGGACAATGTATTACAAAACTGCAGGGAATATGAAAAGCGTCGCGATGCTCTCTGCTCAGGCCTTATTAAGCTCGGCCTTCAAGTCCAACCATGTGAAGGCTCCATGTTCGTATGGGCACGGATACCTGATGGTTATACGGATTCTAGTGCTTATTGTAGGAAGCTATTTCATGATACCGGGATCCTATGTACCCCGGGCTCTAGCTTCGGCTCCCTGGGTGAAGGCTTCGTCAGATTTGCACTGGTACTCCCGGCTGAAACGATCCGTGGCATCTTTACTCACTAGCGGTTATGCTGCCTTTCTCTGTCACAACCTTATGTACCGCTATGTGCGGCAATCGAGTGAGAACGTGTCTCTGTTGGATTAATAGTCACACGCTATTCATGTAAATTAATCTGTGATAAACATCACTACGTAAAAAGGGCGCCGCATACTTTAGTGCGACAGCCCCCGAATTCATGCAAATATATGATTCAATACCTGACCTGCTGGTATTCCTTATGTTCCATGACGCAATTTCTCATATGACCATGGCTACTTCCACCAATAAAAGACCGGTTTAGGAATTGCTGCTCGGATACTGATCCAACCAGTTCTCCCCATCGTATTCCTCAATCTGGTTCACGATACGGTTTAAGTAAGTCTCCAGATATGCGTTACCCTCTTCCTTCTGGGCAAACCATAGGCTGGACTGATCAAACCCATAAGCTGTTCCCGATTTCTTCCTGGGAACGGACCATTTCGGCTTATTACTTCTTTCTCTTCTGGGAAGCAGTACACAGTCATCTGCTTTTGCAATTGCATTATAAGCCTGTACATAGACGCCTTCCACCTCTTCACCGGCGGGAAATTCAACCTCCTGATAATAGCGGTATACAGTCGCGTGTTTATACCAGCCTACAACTGTAGTAAAGTTATGTGCCGGATGGTTGGCACAGAAAATCACCAGTACATCCTCTACAAAATCCTGATTTTCATACATCTCACATCCGTCAATCTTCTCAATTAACAGCTGGTTTTTGTTAGCCTTTGCAGGCTTTATCTCCATATAACCCAGGCAATACTCACCGGATTCAAAGGGGCCTTCAAAGAAATTCAAGGCTACTTTTTCAAAATTATACTGCTCCGGAGCATCCTTCCCCTTCCTGGTATAATCCGCACTACCCTTTGGAGTATCAACACCGGGGAATATCCCCTTATAGTAGTCAAGCCATGTAATATTACAAAATAATAACCTCATGTCCTTACCTCCATGTTTTATTATATTATAACAATCGTTCATGATCTTGAGCTCAGCATGCATATGTACCTGTATTTTAATTCTGCCTAATTCTGCTCCTCTGAACCCCTCCATCGATCATACTACATCTCTTACATTTTACTACAGATTTGGAAAACTTTCGATATATATTTTTTTATTTTTTTTATATTTTTTTATATTATGATAAAACGACTGCTACTGACGGATAATAACCTTAAATAATAATGCTTATGGGAGATTGTCTATGTTTATTCCAGCAAGAATTCTTTTTGAAAAGGGTTCATTCAATTATGAGATCGGAAAACAGATTTATCAAAAATTTATTACCAATAAGGAGGTTGCTCTCATAGAGCTTCAGGGCAATAAAATCATGGAGCACATTCCGGGAGCTACTACCCCCGAACTCTATCAGGCAGGAAAGAACACCTTAGTGGTAGGTACCTGGAAAGGGCAAAAATTTCAGACCTGTAAGCCCTCCGCTCATTACCAGCTACCCCTTCTGTCAGGCTGCATTGGCCATTGCCAGTATTGCTACCTGAATACAAATCTGGGAAATAGGCCGTATATCAAGATTCATGTGAATGTAGCGGATATCCTTGGACAGGCGGAACAATATCTCTTGGAACGAACTCCTGAAATTACGATTTTTGAAGGCTCAGCCACCTCTGATCCGGTGCCGGTGGAGCCTTATTCCACTCTCCTCAGGAAGACGATTGAGTTTTTTGGGAACTCCTCCCACGGAAGATTCCGATTTGTAACAAAATACACGGAGATTGACAGCTTATTGGATCTTGTGCATCATGGACATACAGAGATCCGTTTTACGTTGAATACTGATTCAGTGATCAAAAATTTTGAGAACCGAACTCCATCCATGGCAAAACGAATCGATGCTTCCATAAAAGTGTTACAAGCCGGTTATCCCATGGGTTATCTGATTGCCCCTGTATTTTTATATGAGGGCTGGAGGGAGGAGTATCAGCAGCTCCTGCTTTCTCTGCGGGATCGCTTGCCCAAACAGCTTCCCCACCCGCTGACCTTCGAGATCATCTCCCATCGGTATACCCCCCGTGCCAAAGAGGTCATCAATGATGTATTTCCTGATAATGTACTGCCCATGTCAGAGGAAGACCGCAGCTATCAGTACGGTCAGTTTGGATACGGTAAATTTGTATATCCAAAGGAACAGCTGTCAGAAATCTCAGCCTTCTTCCAGAAGGAAATCGCTTCGATTTTTCATGCTTATGATATAGAAATTAAGTATATAATATAAGCCTATTGCGTTCTTTTCAGGCAAAAGGTTCATGATCACACCAAGTTTTTTTGCTCGGTGTGGTCATTTTCTATATTAGCGGAAGCCCCAAAAGTTGTATAGAATATACACCTTACTTAATAAAAAAGATGTGCTATAATGTATATGGGTCATTCTATGCCTAGAATACCAAGCTTACGAAACCGTTTTACTACCGGGAGGAATTATGGCACTGACAATCATCTTTATGGCATTCTTCTCCATCGTTCTTGCCATCCGCAACTTCAAAAGTAAGTATAATCTTCTCTTTATTCTGATGGTATTTGGGATGAGTATCTCTATGTTTACCATCGTATCGGAAATATATAAAAGCAGTAACTACCTGGTTCCCTCCTATTACCTCTACAGCGGAATTGAATATCGGATGTTTCTGTTCTTAAGCCGAATTCTAAGGCTATCCTTATCCAACCTACAGATTTTAAGAAATCTGGGGATTGTCTCCTATCTGGTTGCAATTTTGCTGTTCGCAATTACCTTCAGTAAAAATGTAAAGGGAAAGCAGCTGGGTGTAAAGCAGGTACGACATGTACTCAGATATATTGCGTTAGCTGCCTACCCGCTGCTGTATTTTTTCTTCTACCATCCGGATACTGCCTTTTATCTCTATCTTACCGAGAACCGGCTGACAGGCAGCAAACAGGTGCTATGGGTACGGCTGTTTACGATTCTTGACGGAATCATGGCGATTATTGCCTTCTTGTACCTGATGTATCCCATCGTACTGCTCTTCCGCAATTTCATAAGGAACAAAATCTCCTTCTTCTCGGAACAGCTACTGGGATTAGCCATCAGTATCAGCTTGTTAAACTCCATCTTTTTCTTTGTATTCTTTACCGGAGTCTTTAAGACCTCCATTCAGAATGTATTTACCTCAGCCTTTTGGCGTTATAAGCCAGCAGTTGTTGTACCAAATAATTATGTCACACTGCTTCCAATGCTTTCCCTGATCATTCTGCTGGTTATTCTGTATATTACCTTTAAATTTAAAACGGACAGTATGATCAACGGAATTAAGGAACGTGCGCTCAAAAAGAATTTGAACCTGCTCAATACCAATTTAAAGGATGTACTTCATTCAGATAAGAATATCATGTTTAACATCAAAATCCTGGCGGAAGAGGCAATGAACAGCTATGGAACCGAGGAAGGAAAATTAATCCTTCAAAAGATTGATACCATCAGTAAAGGGCATATGGAGGCCATCTCAAAAACTCTTGATAATATCAAGGAGCTGAGGGTAAGAACGATTAAGAATAATCTGATTGATGCTGTAAAGTATGCCTTAAAGGAAGCTGCAGTTCCGGACAATATTCACTTAGATATTACTTATCATGATAATCCGGTCTACTGCAATTTTGATATGTATCATATGACGCAGGTCATCAGTAATCTAATCTCCAATGCCGTTGACGCAATTAACAGTAAGGATAGTGAACATGCTTTCATCCGTATTACTGTAGACTCCAGTAAGGAATGGATTTATCTGTCCATACAGGATAATGGATGTGGTATACCGAGGAAGCATTTGAAAAAGATATTTACTCCTTACTTCTCTACAAAATCAAAACAGAATAATTGGGGGATGGGGCTCTCCTACGTCTTTCGGGTGATAACAGCACATTACGGTCATCTCAGAGTTAAGAGCCGTCCGGGGGAATTAACAAATGTGGAGATCTTACTTCCCATGAGTAAGAAATAACCC
>JAEYRK010000104.1 GCA_023435645.1 Bacillota bacterium | reverse complement strand
TACGTGATCCTGGCATGGTCCCCATAGGAGTTGTAGGAGTAGTCATGGGTGAACCGGGCATGGGCCTCATGGGAGTAGTAGGAGTGGTCATGGGTGAGCCGGGCATGGGCCTCATGGGAGTAGTAGGAGTAGTTATAATTGGAGTACCCGGAGCATTACCTGTTGGAACACCGGGAGTATTAGGCATACCAGGTGTTCCGCTTATGTTTTCAGGAGTGGGACAGGGAGCGGGTCCAGGAGAAGCAACAGGAGTGGTACTCCGAGTGTTAGCAGGAGAGGCAACAGGAGCGGTACTCCGAGTGCTACCAGGAGTAGTAACAGGAGTAGTACCAGGAGTGGTGCCTGGAGTGGTAACAGGTGTTACTCTTGGTGCGTTAGTGCTGGGAGTCGATGTGACGGGAGCGGTGGTTCTACCGCTACCTGCAGGTATGGCTATTGAGGTGCCCGGAGTTGGTCGATTTATGTTAGGGCTTCCTGCCCGGTTTTCCGGAGCTGTGGTACCGCCGGGACTGGTTATAGGTCTTGTGGAAGTACCGGCATTCGGTACAGTGTTATTTATCTGGGAGTTTTTCACCGTTTGATGATAGGAATTGGACATATTGGTGTAATGTTGCATTTGAGTACTCCTATAAACTTTTTATTACCAATATATGCACGAGGGAGGCTAATGTGATATGCTGAAGTTACCCCTGAATTTGGGGGTTTCTAAGAAGGATTGAAATTGGAAAATATATAATTATTATATTGTACTATTTACTAAAAAAATATAAAATAGAGGTTGGGTAATACTAATCGCATGGAACCGCTATTTGTATACCCTCAGGATAGGTATAAAAGACCGGCAGTACAGTAGAGGTAGTGGATATGGATCAAAAAATCATAGAAGCATTTAAAGAGGCCCTTAGTAGCCAATTTACGGGAGCAGTTATCAGTAATTCTACGGATAAGGGCCGATCATCCAAGATTAAAATACGCCCGGTTTTACTTAAGGGAGAATTATTTTTTCAGGTATCTGAATATAGAGAAGCTAAGGTATTCCATAGCAATCATACAATGGAAGAACTGATGTGTAAGCTGCCGGAGTGGTTTGATGGCTTATTCAGGCAGGCTGAGCTTAGCACTCGGACGGATAGGGCGACGATTCTAGTCAGTAAGAAGGGCAAGGCCACCGTGAACATAAAAAAAGGAGCGTTTCAGAAAGCGGAGGAGAATAACGACAAAGCAGAGCCTGAGTCTGAGAGAGCACAGGAGATTTACAGTCATAATAAAAAGAAGAACTACATCCTAGAGGAAGGAACTGCGCTTCCCTTCCTCGTGGATCTGGGTGTTATGACATCAGAAGGCAGGATTGTGAAAGCAAAGTCGGATAAATTCCGTCAAATCAACCGGTTTCTTGAGTTTATCGAGGATGTTCTGCCTTATTTGGATAAGGGGAAAGAGCTGACGATTTTGGATTTCGGCTGTGGTAAATCTTATCTGACCTTTGCGATGTATTATTATCTGAAGGTATTGAAGGGTTACCAAATTCATGTAGTAGGGCTGGACTTAAAGACAGAAGTGATATATCATTGTAATGAGCTGAGCAGAAAGTATGGATATGATAAGTTATCCTTTCTACAGGGAGATATTGCTTCCTATGAGGGCAGTAATCAGGTAGATATGGTAGTAACCCTCCATGCATGTGATACGGCAACGGATCATGCGCTATATAAAGCCGTTACCTGGGGAGCAAGGGTTATACTTTCCGTTCCCTGCTGTCAGCATGAATTAAATGGACAAATACGGAGTGAGGCTCTGCAGCCGATACTCAAATACGGAATTATCAAAGAAAGAATGGCAGCGCTGATAACTGACGCCCTAAGGGCAGAGCTTTTAGAAACGATGGGTTACCGGGTCCAGCTACTGGAATTCATTGATATGGAACACACCCCGAAGAATCTCCTGATTCGTGCAGTCAGACGGGAGGGTAAGGGGGGACACACACAGATGCAGGAGAAGAGACTCAGGGAATGCATGGAATTCCTTGGGGTATCACCCAGTCTTGATCGGCTGATTCATAACAATAAGTCAGAAGAAGGGGAATAAGGTGCTGAAGCAGGTTTACCGTATACTCATTTTAATAGGAGTGTTTATCGCCTCCCTCTACTATTTCAGCAGAGATATTAAGGAGGTTGTTTTTGATATTGATAATACAACAGTGATGGAGGAAACAACATTTCCCCTGGTAACCATAAGAGTTGGAGATGAAGTGATTAACCGAATCCATGGCTATAGCAGTAACCTGGATGCCAATAAGATCCGGGAAGGCGTCATCCCCTTAGGGGAAGATAATTCCTTTGAGGCAATAATTAAGGAAGAAGCCTACCATATTAAAAAGTTAAACTATGAGCTTCGTAGCTTCAGTCAGAATGAACTGATAGAGACGGATTCCGTCAGTGTTTTTGAGGAGGATGGAGCTCAGAAAATTGCCAAGATCAAGCTGAAGGCAGAGCTGGAGAAGGGGAAGGAGTACGCAGTTAAGATAGCTCTGGTTACCAGTGACAGTAATAAAATCTATTATTATCAGCGTGTCAAGCAGCAGAACGAGGTATTCCTTACGGAAAAGCTGGACTTTATAAAAAGCTTCCATAATGCCACAAAGGATAAGGATACTGCGGAATGGATCGTTGAGCGATTGGAGACGGACAGGAAAAAGGAAAATACAACCCTGGCGAAGGTGGATATTCATTCCAGCTTTGAGCTGATTACCTGGGGTAATCTGAAACCCGAATTTCTGACAGAGGTGATACCCACTGTTACGGAGATTAGCCCTAATCTGGCAACGGTTGTACTTAATTATATCATTCGGGCTGAGATTGCCGGAACGGCAGAGCTTTTTGAGGTCAAAGAATTTTACCGTGTTCAGTATGTAAACAATAAGAATTATCTGCTTAATTATGAGCGGAGCATGGAGGCACTATTTGATCCGTCCAGGGCCAGCGTGGTTAAGAATCAACTTAAGCTGGGTATCACTTCGGATACAGAAATACCCTTCCTTGTGAGCCCCGATCAGAAGAAGCTGGCCTTTGTCAGAAATAGGGAGCTATGGTTTTATAATCTGGAGGATAATCAACTGATTCGAGTATTTTCTTTTCGTCAGGAGCAGACCGATTATATCCGAGATCTCTATAACCAGCATGATATTAGGATTCTGAATATGGATGCAGAAGGCAACCTGCATTTTCTTGTATATGGTTATATGAACCGGGGGCAGTACGAAGGTAAGGTTGGTATTGTACTTTATCGATATGTCCGAGCAGAGAACCGGATTGAGGAGAGAGTCTATATCCCGGTGGAGGAACCGTATCAGACCCTAAAGGAAAATATGGGGAACCTGGCTTATGTCAGTGCTCTGGATGTATTTTACTTTGATCTCTATCATAATCTATATTCCTATAATTTGATCACAGGTCAAATTGAGATACTGGCTGAGGAAATTGCACCTGACCAGTTGGTATTTCTACCGGAGAAATCCTATGTTGCCTGGCAGGGAAACCCGGACCCCAGACAATCGAAGGACATTAAAATAATGGAGCTGGAGACCGGTGAAATTCAGAGGATTGATGCCCTCACAGGATATAATATTTTACTGTTGGAAATGATAGATGCTAACCTGATCTATGGCTTAGTCGTGGAAGAAGATATCACAACGATGCTGGACGGCAGGCTTATGATTCCTATGAAGTCACTGGAAATTGCTTCCTTTGACCGAAAGGTGTTAAAGCATTATAGTAAGCCTGGACACTATGTAACGGATATTACTGTGAAGGACAATATCATAGAGCTAAGCAGTGTCACGAGGAGCATCATCGACAAGGATGCGGTGTTTATCGAAGCTCCGCAGGATTATATCATGAATCAGGTGAAGGACGAGAAGCAGTTGGTGGAGCTGATCCCCAGAGTAACGGAGGAGGCCTTGACTGAGATGTATCTGACGCTTCCGGAAGGCTATTCCATGACCAGCGTTCCATCGACAGAGGTCACAGTAAATACAGTGATTACCCAGGATACCACAGTCAGACCGCAGCGTCAGGGACTGGGAGAAGCCCTTTATTATACCTATGCGGGAGGAGAGCTTGTTGCGGTGTCTCGAAGTGCATCTGAGGCTATTGAAGAAGCCAATACCAGATTGGGGGTTGTACTGAACAGTAGAAATCAGACGGTATGGGAGCGCATTGCAAAGCCGGCTAGGACAACGATACCCGGCTATGACCAGCTTACGATCGAAAGGACGGAGGAGACCTTAAACAGCTGTATCCGTCTGCTGTTAAGTCATACAGGGAAGGACCCTGGCAGCTTGTCAGTAACGTCTGCTTCTGTTAACGAGATTTTGACAGAGAATATGAAATATACACCGGTAATCCTTGACGGCACCTCCCTGGAGGATACATTATACTATATTGCAAAGGGCAGACCTGTGATTGCAATGATTGATCATAAGAATGCACTCCTGATTTACGGATATGATGGCTTTAATATCAATGTAGCGGATCCGGCGGAGGGAAAGGTACGAAAGATTGGATTGCAGGATAGCAAGGCTTTATTTGAAGCCGCCGGAAATGTTTTCATTTCCTACCTGGAATAAGACTGTTATAATAGAAAGAATGATATGTGTTAAGAAAAGTATTACTTAATAAATATACAAAACATGAGGAGACATGAATATGGATGAAAGAATTAAAAAACTGGCCAGTAATCTTGTAAATTATTCAATGAAGGTGGAGAAGGGAGATAAGGTGTATGTCCACTACATCGGAATGTCCACCCAGGATCTGGCAAGGCAGCTGGTGAAAGAGATATACAAGGCAGGAGGAGTTCCCTTTGTACACCATACGGACACTATGCTTTTAAGAGAGATTCTTCTGGATTGTAGTGAGGAGCAGATAGCCTTGTCTGCGAAAGTTGATGCTGCTGAGATGGCTCAAATGGACTGTTATGTTGCAGTACGGGGAACAGATAATGTATCCGAGTATGCAGATGTGCCCTCAGAAAAGATGAAAATATATGAAACCTATTATCAGACACCGGTTCATCACGAGATCCGTGTAAAGAAGACCAGATGGGTCGTATTGCGCTATCCGAATGCTTCTATGGCTCAGCTTGCCAATATGAGTCAGGAGGCCTTCCAGGATTTCTATTTTAACGTATGTAACTTAGATTATGCGAAGATGGGTAAGGCAATGCTGAATCTGAAGGCATTAATGGAACGAACCGATAAGGTAAGGATTGTCGGTCCCGGAACGGATTTAAGCTTCTCGATCAAGAACATTCCTGCCATCTGCTGTGACGGTGGACGGAACATACCGGACGGAGAGGTATACACCGCACCGGTCAGAGACAGCATCAACGGAACCTTAGCCTATAATACTCCGGCAGTATTCCAGGGCTTTACCTATGAGAATATTAAGTTCCGTTTTGAGAATGGTAAAATTGTGGAAGCTACCGCCAATGATACAACTAGAATTAATCATGTACTGGATACGGATGAAGGGGCCCGTTATATCGGAGAATTTGCGATCGGTGTTAACCCTTACATTCTGAAGCCGATGAAGGACACCCTATTTGATGAGAAAATCATGGGCTCCTTCCACTTTACACCGGGGAACTGCTATGAGGAGCAAGCTCCGAACGGCAACCATTCCGCTATTCATTGGGATTTAGTATGCATCCAGACCCCGGAATACGGTGGAGGCGAAATTTATTTTGACGATGTATTGATACGTAAGAACGGGAGATTTGTGACTGAGGAACTGAACTGCTTAAATCCCGAAAATCTGATCTAAGGAGGCATATATATGATGAAGCTTCTGACTGTTGCTATACCCTGCTATAATTCTGCGGCATATATGAGCCATGCAATAGATACTCTGCTTTCAGGCGGGGATGAGATGGATATTATCATTGTGAATGATGGATCCGCTGATGATACCCAGAGGATCGGAGAGGAGTATCAGGCGAAGTATCCCGGGATCGTCCGTATCATCAGCCAGGAGAACGGAGGCCATGGAGAGGCAGTGAATACCGGCCTGGCCAATGCTCAGGGCCTGTACTTCAAGGTAGTAGACAGTGATGACTGGGTAAACGAGGACGCACTCCGACAGGTGATGGATACCTTAAAGAATCTGATTGCGGATGGTAACAGTCCTGACCTGTTTTTATCCAACTATGTCTATGAGAAGGTGGATGTCAAAAAGAAGAAGGTCATAAATTATAGCTGGGCATTACCGAAGGGGCAGATCTTTACCTGGGATGACATCATGCATTTTAAACAGAGTCAGAATATACTGATGCATTCCTGTATTTATCGTACAAAGCTGTTAAAGGATTGTGGAATTCGCCTGCCAAAGCACACCTTCTATGTGGATAACATATTTGTTTATCAGCCGCTGCCCTATGTAAAAACCATGTATTATCTGGATGTCAATCTATACCGGTATTTCATCGGAAGATCGGACCAATCTGTGAATGAGCAGGTGATGATTAAGAGGATTGACCAGCAGCTGAGAATTACAAAGATCATGATCGAATCCCACAACCTGGAGCAGATTAAGAGTGTGAAGCTCAGGAATTATATGATCAAATATCTCTCTATGATGATGACCATCTGTTCCGTCTTCCTGATTAAGGAGGGCAGTGAGGAGAGCCTGGTTAAGAAGAAGGATCTCTGGGATTATCTTAAGAGCTATGACAAATGGCTCTATAAGAAGATACGCTCTCAGATTCTGGGACGCTCCATGAACCTTCCCGGTAAATTCGGCCGTAAAGTTGTAGAGATGGGCTATAATATCACCAGAAAGATCTACGGCTTCAATTAATACAGGAGCTTAAATAAGACGAAATCAATCGCTCGTCTATGCATGCAAAAGGAGCTGTCGCACAAATCTGTGTGACAGCTCTTATATTTGTGGCAAATAGTGTTCAAGGACCAATTCCTACTGTGAGGCCTTTGAGAGCTCCTGCTCTGTCTGCTTGAATATTTTATCCCAGGAGGGGACGTAGACAAGAAGGTACATGATGATGCTGAGAGCAATACCTCCGAAGATGTCCAGTACAGAATGCTGTTTTAAGAAGACTGTGGATAAGCAGATGGCTATGGTTAGCACAAGTGCAGACCACTGAAGCCATTTGATTTTCCGTAAACGCTCATTCTTATGAATGGCAATCATTGCTCCAATGGAATTAAATACATGGATGCTGGGAAAAACATTTGTGGCGGTATCAAAACTGTATAAGCGGGATAAAATGTCAAGGAATAGATTGCTGCGCCCTAAGGAGTTTATATCTACACGAAGTACATGACCGTTCGGCCATAGAGTATAGATTACCAGGCAGATGGTCATTCCGATAAATAAAAAGGCACATATTTTATAAAACTCTGACTTTGAGGTCAGGAAAAAGTACGCTACTGTAATAAAAATATAGAAGAACCATAAAAAATACGGAATGACGAAGATCTCCATAAACGGGATGAAATCATCCAGCCTTGAATAAATGTGTGTAAACTCCGATTCATCCGTAATAGTCCGCTCAAGGTAAGTAAACCATATCATATAAACAAAAAAATAAGACAGGATTACTCCATGCTTATACTTTGCAATCAGATGCTTCATTGCATTAAGAAATCTCATATAAACCAGCCTTTCCGGTAAGTTATTGTAATTCACTATGATTATTCATAAGGGCAGCCCCTTGCTTCGCATCATTCCTTCAGAGATTCGTTCACAATCTCCGACTCTGTTAGTATATTGCAGATGAGCATTCCTATGCCCGCTCCGACTTATTGTAACATAAAAGATCGGAGATAACAATATACAGAAGTTTACTTTTGAATAATAGTTATCCATGGCTGACAAACGAAGGATAATTGCTCAGGAGCTATACGGAATGGATGAATCCTCACTATGTTTTAAGGGAATGTTGATGAAATCATGGACAATACAAGGTAAAATAATTATAATAGAGCCATATATATTTTGGCAATTTTGGATCAGATACAGCCGCAGAGCATTAGCGGTATGACATAGCTACAGATAAGGAGGCAAATATGAAGCGTGTATTTTTGGTGGTACTTGATAGTGTAGGAATCGGTGAGATGCCCGATGCCTGGAAATATGGGGATGAGGGCAGCAATACATTGTATGCGGCTTCTCAAAGCGAACACTTTGTTATGAATCATATGAAGAAGCTTGGGCTTTTCCATATAGACGGGGTGAGGGAGAAGTTCCAGGCGGAAAGCAGTGAGGCTACCTTTGAGGGAAGTATCGCAAGGCTGGCGGAGAGCTCCAATGGGAAGGATACGACTACAGGTCATTGGGAAATTGCCGGTATCATATCGGAAAAGCCCTTTCCCACCTATCCGAACGGGTTCCCCGAAGAGGTTATTAGGGACTTTGAAGAGAGGACCGGCAGAAAAGCAATTTGTAATCTGCCATATTCAGGCACAGATGTAATTATGGACTTCGGCAGAGAGCATATGGAGACAGGTGCGTTGATTGTGTATACCTCTGCAGACAGTGTATTCCAGATTGCAGCCCATGAGGATATCGTACCTGTGCAGGAGCTTTACCGCTATTGTGAAATAGCCAGAGAGCTGCTGCAGGGAGAGCATGCGGTCGGCAGGGTGATCGCTAGACCCTTTACAGGTGAGTACCCTAACTTTGCTAGGACAAGCAACCGCCATGATTATTCCCTGGCACCCTCTAAAACAATGCTGGATCAGCTGTCCTCAGCCGGCTACGATGTACTGGCAGTGGGTAAGATTTATGACATCTATGCAGGGAAGGGAATTACAGATACAGTCCGCACGCAAAATAATGAAGAAGGAATAGAGCGGCTGATTGAGAGAATGGATCGGGATTTTAACGGAATTTGCTTTGTTAATCTTGTGGACTTTGATATGATATACGGTCATAGAAATAATGTGGACGGCTATGCAAAGGCCCTCACCTATTTTGACAGTCAGCTTCCCAGAATTTTAAAGGGTCTGAAGGAAGAGGATGTTCTGATGATTACAGCTGATCATGGCTGTGATCCGGCAACTCCCTCCACAGACCATTCCAGAGAGTACATTCCCCTGGTCATCTACGGAAATAATATTAAAAAGGGTGTGAATGTAGGCACAAGGGATACGTTTTCGGATATTGCGGCAACAATTCTCGATTATTTTGAGCTGAAGCCTGAGGTGGATGGAACCTCCTTCCTTGGGGAGATTCTAAAGAATTGATAGAGGTCCGGAGTTATGACAGAAGCAGGATGGAGGAATTCCTATGGAGCGGGTAATTCATCCCTTTCCACCAATTTATGATTCTGAATCGAGGATATTAATCCTGGGGACCTTCCCCTCAGTAAAATCCAGGGAGGGTGAGTTCTATTACCATCACCCGCAGAACAGATTTTGGAGGGTGATTAGCGGCTTATTCAATGAACCGCTGCCGGTCACCCTTGAGGAGAAGAAGCAGTTGCTAAAAAGGAACCGAATCGCTGTGTGGGATGTGATCCAAAGCTGTGAAATTACGGGCTCCTCGGATAGCAGTATCAGGAATGTAGTGCCTAATGATATCCCCTCACTTCTGCTGCAGACAGGAATAAGGGAGGTATTTGCCAATGGCGGTATGGCATACCGTCTATACCAAAGGTACATCAGACCTCATACGGAGCGGGAGATCCTACAACTATCCTCGACAAGCCCGGCCAATGCCGGCTGCTCCTTGGAACAGCTGATGGAACAGTGGAGCTGCTTGAAGACAGTTCTGACAAAACAGGAGAATTCAAATACCTAGCATTAATCATAAAAGGGCGATTACACTTTCATCCTATAATTTTATACGAAAGGATAAGCGATGAGGATAGTTATTCAAAGGGTATCAGAGGCGGAGGTAAAGGTAGAGGGGAGAATTACGGGAAGAATAGGAAGAGGGTTTCTGATCCTTCTCGGTGTTGGGAAGGAGGATACGAAGGAGCTTGCCGACAAGTATCTGGATAAGATCATGAAGCTCAGAATTTTTCCCGATGAAAAAGGGAAAACCAATCTGTCCCTAGCAGAGGTCGGTGGTGAGATTCTGGTGGTATCCCAATTCACTCTGTATGCCGACTGCAGGAAGGGGAATCGGCCGGATTTTATCCATGCAGCCGGAGCCGGGTTGGCACAGGAGCTCTATGAATATTTCCTTAACCAGATCAAGCAGCGGCTAGGGAAGGTGGAGGCAGGAGAGTTCGGTGCTGATATGAAGGTATCCCTTGTCAATGACGGACCCTTTACAATTATTTTGGACGAGAAAATAATCTAAAGGGGATTGACAAAAGACTTATAATTTTTATACTTATTATATATCAAATGGAAAATCATACCAAGAAAAATGTATCACAGTGAGGTAGAAGCATGATTAGTATTCAGAACTTAACAAAGGTCTATAAGCTTACCAAGAAGCAAATGCAGGAGCAGAAGACCAAGAAAAACATGAAAAAAGCAGTGAAGCATCTGAGTCTGTCAGCAAAGCCCGGCGAGATCTATGGTCTTTTGGGTCCGAACGGTGCCGGTAAAACCACTGCGCTCCGCTGCGTAGCAACCTTATTAAAGCCAACGGAGGGAAGCATCAGTGTTTGCGGAATGGATACCATTAAGGATTCCGTAAAGGTGAGGGAAAAGATCAGCTTTCTTACCAATGAAATTAAGCTTGACCCACAATTCTCCCCGAAGTATATGTTTAATTTCTTCGGAAGGCTTCATGGACAGGAGGAAGAGGCCATCAACAGTAGGCGGGAGATGCTGTTTGAACATTTTGGAATTAAGGGCTTTGAGGATAAGAAGATTGAAGAACTATCCACCGGTATGAAGCAAAAGGCTTCCGTCGCAGTGAGCCTGGTTCATGATCCTGAGGTTGTAATCTTTGATGAACCTACGAACGGACTTGATATTGTAACTGCCCGGAATGTAACGGATTATCTGAAGCTTTTAAAGCAGGAGGGTAAGACCGTCATTATCTCCACCCATATCATGTCAGAAGCAGAGAAGCTGTGTGACCGTATCGGAATTATCATAAACGGTGAGCTGGTGATGGAGGGAACACTGAAGGAGATCCTTGCCAAGACCCAGACCAATGAACTGGAAGATGCGTTTTTCGAGCTTTATAAGCTGCATAATAAAGAGGAGGCATAACCATGAACGGAACGAAGAATATCATTATGAAGGAGTTAACCAGGGTTTTTACGGATAAAAAGTTGATTTTCAGTCTGTTTATCCTTCCCGGTGTTCTGATAATGGGTATGTATACCCTAATGGGTAATATGATGAAGAGCTTTGAATCTAATATTGATGAGCATATTCCAAAGGTCTATATACAGAATGCTCCGGAGAATCTGGAGCAATTTCTGAAGGGAACAGATTTTAAAGCAGAGATTACATATCTTAAGGCTTCTGATCAAACAGAGGTAGTCAAAAACGGCATTTTAAATGGTGATGTTGAGCTTTTGGTTGTTTTTGAGGAAGGTTTTCTGAATACGATTCGTGATTATTCCTCTTCCGGGGATGCTATTCCGGAAGTCAAGACCTATTATAACACAGCGGAGGATTATTCCAACGCAGCGCGGAATAACTTTGTAAACACCGTATTAAATGCTTATCAGCAGTCGCTGCTGGCAGATAGACTGGGAAATATAGAGCAGCTACAGGTATTTTACATCGATAAGGACCCATCCTCCTCCAGGATCGTCAATGAGGAGAAGGCTAGCGGCAAAGGCTTCTCCATGCTGCTTCCCTTCTTAATCAACATTATGATGTTCCAGGGAGCTATGGGACTCGGAATTGATGCGATTACCGGTGAGAAGGAGCGGGGAACTCTATCCAGTATGCTGTTATCCCCGATCAAAAGAAGCGAGATTGTTTTCGGGAAGCTGTTATCCCTGGCCATACTCACCAGCATTTCAGCAGTCATATATACCGTATCCGTGATGGTAGGATTAAAGAATATGTCCGGAGGTGAAATGGGAGATATTAATAAGCTGAGCTTTACTCCCGTAGAGATTCTGCAGCTACTCAGTATTCTGATGGTGCTGGTCTATCTATTTGTATCATTGGTATCCCTGGTGGCTGTCTATGCCAGGACTGCGAAGGAAGCAGGTACTTATATCATGCCACTGATGATACTGGTTATGCTGGGAAGTATCATGACGATGTTTTCAGGAAATGTGGATAGAGAAATCAAATATTATGCGATACCGGTCTATAACAGTGCCCTAAGTATCCAGAAGCTGTTTATGGGAGAATTAACCATGGTACAGTATGGGGTCACAATCGCTACACTGGCGTCACTGGCATTCGTGGTAACCAGCTTGATTACCAGAGCCTTTAACAGTGAGAAGGTTATGTTCAACGCGTAATATGGATGATACACATAAGAGAAAAGGGAGGATAGTTGGGATATGCCGGAATCATTCTATGATCAAATGGTTATTGTATATTTTACCCTTGTACCGGCCCTGTTTTTATCATTTCAGGTATTTCTGTCGACCAGAAGGAGGCTTTTATGGGGAGCAATTGTCCCTTTGATTTGGTCAGCCCTTGGAGCCTGGATTCTGATTAAGGGCTATCTGGAAGATAAGCAATTATCCTATGAGCTGCTGATCGTATTTCTGGTAGGGGACTTCTTCCTGCTGGGACTATTGGTATTGTGCCGCTATTTGAAAAGCAGAGGGCTAAAGAAGCAGTCGACTCATCAGACGAAGAAGAAATAACGTAATACGTTTTTTGGTAATACCACCCGGATAGTCACCTTTGGTAGACTCTCCGGGTTTTTCTGTACCATCCTAAGGAGAACCTTTGCTTGGAACATCTTTCAGGTAATTTGCTCATCGTAAACGAATAGTTCATAGTTTTAAGAGATGCAAATATACATATATAAAAAGCGGAGTTTCGTGGGGAAATGCTGGAAGAAGTAAGAGATCAATTGATTAGTGAGGATTATGCGGACCTAGTAGTAAATTATAGTGGAGACTTATCGATATTTGACAGATTTCCTGGGGCCTCTGTACATATCATCAATTATATTTATGCAGTCGTGACTGTTCCGGTAGATACAATCGACGAAAATACAATTGCGGAATTAGGGTATTCCGTATTTCCAAGCACCTTCGGTATTATCAGCCAAGCCAGCCTTGAGGCCTCCGGTATCACACGAATCAGGAGTGTCCCTAATTTTGACCTGAGAGGTCAAGGAGTACTGCTGGGAATTATTGATACCGGAATTGATTATACGAATCCTATCTTTCAATACGCAGACGGAACGAGCAGGATTGATTCGATCTGGGATCAAACAATCCAGAGTGAGGTCATACCGGTTGAGGAGGGATACGGTACTGTGTATTCCAGAGATCAGATCAATGTAGCATTACGGAGTGAGGATCCCTTATCCATTGTACCAGTTACTGATCCCATCGGGCATGGTACTATGGTAGCAGGGATTGCAGGGGGCAACGAGGTTCCGGAAAGTAATTTTTTTGGTGTGGCATCCAGTTCGGAATTTGTTGTTGTCAAGCTCAAGCAAGCAAAAATATATCTGAAAAATTTTTTTATGATCCCTGAGGATGCTGTTTGCTACCAGGAGAATGACATTATGTCTGCGTTTTATTTTTTGCTTAGAGCAGCGATTCGGTTAGGCAAACCCCTGGTGATATGTGTTGCTTTGGGAACCGCTAAGGGAGGCCATGACGGCATGGGGGCGCTGTCAAATACGATAAATCTTAATGCAAACCGTCTGGGTGTAGCTATTTTAGTGGCAGCAGGAAATGAGGGAAATCAAAGACGACATTATTTTGGTATGATTGATCCTGCGAGGGGCTTTGACACAGTAGAGTTAAATGTGGGTGAGAATGTCAGCGGTTTTTCGATGGAGCTTTGGGGGCGGCCCCCCAGCCTGTTCTCAGTGGATATCTTATCCCCCTCCGGAGAATATGTTCCCAGAATAACTGCGAGCAGGAATACCAGCAGAGTTATTACCTTCATATTCGAGCAAACGGTCATATACCTGGATTTTCAGATTGTTGAACAGGAATCAGGGGATCAGCTGATCCTGTTCCGAATTGACCGCCCGGCCCCCGGGATCTGGAAGTTCAATGTTTATGAAAGAGAAGGCTTTAGTCAGGACTTTCATATCTGGCTGCCCATGGAGGGTTTCATACCCGATAATACCTTCTTTATCCGATCGGATCCATATACGACAGTATTATCTCCGGGTAACACAGAGGCATCGATAACAATTACTGCATATAATATTGAGGATGACAGTCTCTATCTGAATGCCAGCAGAGGATTTTCAAGAATTGGTGAAATCACACCGGACCTTGCGGCACCCGGTGTAAACGTCATAGGTCCCGATACGGCTCAGGGCTTTATTCCGTATACAGGTACCAGTGTGGCAGTAGCCCATACGGTAGGAGCAGCAGCCATGATAATGGAATGGGGAATCGTAAAGGGGAATTTTCCGGAATTGAGCACCATCGAGCTTAAGAATCTGCTGGTTAGAGGTGCAAGAAGGGATGTAGCTCTCGTATATCCGAACAGGGACTGGGGATATGGGATCCTGGATGTTTACAATTTATTTAACGCACTTAGGACGGAGCGGATAGGTAGTTGATCATGGGATTATAGTAGAAGTTGGGGTGTCATATGAATGAAGAAATTCGGCATAGAATAACGAACGAAGATTATATTGATCTGATTGTCGATTATAGAAATAATCCGCAGCTGCTGGAACGGTATCCGGATGCAGTCATTCAGATAATGAATGAAATCTATGCAATCTTATATGTACCTGCCACCCTGCTTACTTCCAGGAGAGTGGATATCCCATATGCTCAATTGCCAAATATCTATGGGCTAACGGATGAAAGCAGCTTGGATGCTTCGGGAGTTACGGAGATACGAAACTTGCCGGTACTTAACCTTCGGGGAGAGGGTGTATTAATTGCTATCATTGACACGGGGATCGATTACACAAATCCGGTTTTCCTTTATCCGGACGGAAGCACCAAGATTGCTTCCATCTGGGATCAAACCATTGATACTCCGGGAGGAGCCCCTTTTGATACGGAATTTGGTACGGAATATTCCTGTGAACAGATCAATGAGGCCTTACGCAGCCAGACACCGACTGATATTGTTCCCAGTATGGATACCGTAGGACATGGTACCATGATGGCAGCAATCGCAAGCGGAAATGAGGTTGATGAAGAGAAATTTTCAGGAGTAGCACCTGCTTCGGAACTAATCATTGTAAAGATGAGGCAGGCGAAGAGAGCATTGGCAGAATATAATGGTATTCCGGAAAATGTGATTGGCTTCCAGGAGAATACGATTATGTGGGCCGTACAATATGCATCTCTAAAATCCAAAGAGATGGGACGTCCTCTGGTGATATGCCTGGGCTGCGGATCCTCTCAGAATGGTCATGATGGCAGATCACTGCTGAGTCAATTCACTAATATCGTCGCCTCCTTTCCGAACCGCGTGATTACAACTCCTGCCGGAAATGAGGGGAATACGGGCAGGCATTTTTATGGTGTCATTGATCCGTCGATAGGAAATACTACGGTTGAGTTAAATGTAGGAGAGAATGAAAAGAATTTTAATATGGAATTATGGGGAAGCACGCCGGGGATATATTCAGTTGATCTATTGTCCCCTTCCGGGGAATATATCCCAAGAATACCTGCAAGCCTTAGAGTGAGTAGGGTAATTACCTTCATTTTTGAGCCCACCACTGTGAATGTTGATTATTATACAGTGGAAACGCAAGCGGGTGATCAGCTCATCCAATTTCGATTTCGAAATGTTACCCCCGGAATATGGAGATTTACGGTTTATGGGCAGGGGGATCTGACCTCCAGCTTCCATATCTGGCTACCGATGGGCGATTTTATCACGACAGATACCTACTTCATTCAGCCTAATATCTATACAACGGTACTGGCACCAGGAACGGCATCTGCGCCTATCACTGTTACGGCGTATAATCCGCTCAATAACAATCTCTATGTGAATTCAGGAAGAGGCTATACCAGAACATTTACGATTAAGCCTGAATTGGCAGCACCCGGAGTGAATTATATAGCACCTACCCTGGAGCAAACCTTTACTACCTACACAGGCACTTCGGTTGCTACTGCCCATATGGCAGGGATTGCATCCCTACTTCTCGAATGGGGTTCGGTCCGAGGAAATCAGCCGGGACTGGACTCGATTGCAGTAAAAAACTATCTGATCAGAGGTGCCAAAAGAAGATCCAGCCTTACTTATCCTAACAGGGATTGGGGTTACGGAATTGTAGACATCTTTAATACCTTTGATATCTTAAGATCGGATATCGGGGGCTAATAAAATTAACATATTTTATAGAAATAAATTATGAGTTGCAAATGTATAAAGTTTCCCATTTTACAAACAATATTAACAGATAAACCATTGCATCATTAACTGCATAATTTTATATCGTAAATGGAGGAAATTATATATGAAAGCAACCGGTATTGTAAGAAGAATAGATGACCTTGGCCGCGTAGTTGTTCCGAAAGAAATAAGGCGTACATTGAGAATTCGTGAAGGAGATCCCCTTGAAATATTTACAGACAGAGAGGGAGAAATCATTCTTAAGAAGTATTCTCCCATCGGTGAGCTGGGACAGTTTGCGAAGCAATATGCGGATTCCTTGAACCAGACTACAGGACATATTGTGGCTATTACCGATAAGGACATGTTTATTGCTGCTTCGGGACCGACGAAAAAGGATTTGCTCACAAAAAGTATCAGTCATGAGTTGGAGGAAGCCATTAATGAAAGGGAAAGCATTCTGGCAGGCAAAGATGATAAGAATTATATCAGGATAGCCAATGAGGATGATGAGTTTACTTATCAGGTGATTAGTCCAATTATCAGTGAGGGAGATGCGATTGGTGCAGTGATAATCCTGACAAAGGATGCGAAAGTAAAGTTTGGAGATCTGGAAACAAAGCTTGCCAGTACAGCAGCAGCATTTTTGGGAAGACAAATGGAGCAATAGCTCAAGTAAATAAGGAGAGTGTTGACGAAAGACTATTCTTTGCAACACTCTCTTTTCAATCTGCCGGATTATACTTGAACTGTACAAGCTGTGTTGTTATAATATGGTAAACAACACCGGGCAGGGATACCAAGTGTTGTATTAAAAACATAATGCACCGCTCAGGAACATAGATTGTAGCTTACTTATACGGAAAAAGGAGAAAGCAATGTCAGAATACACCTTTACAGAGTTTATGGATATTATAAGAAAATTAAGGAGTGAGGATGGTTGTCCCTGGGACCGTGAGCAAACCCACTCCAGCTTGAAGCCCTGTCTGATGGAGGAATGCTATGAAACCATAGAAGCGATTGACCGGGGAGATATGGACAACCTCTGTGAGGAGCTGGGAGATCTTTTGCTCCAGGTCGCACTTCATAGTGTGATTGCAGAGGAAGGTAAGGAATTTACGATTGATGAAGTGATTACCAAGGTAAGCGAGAAGATGATCCGCAGGCATCCCCATGTGTTCGGTGATGTCATCGTGAATGGCTCTGAGGATGTACTGAACAATTGGGATAAAATTAAGGAGAAGGAAAAGGCAGAGAAGGGTCCGGCGGAGGATATCTTAAGTATTCCCAAAGCATTTCCGGCAATCCTAAGAACACAGAAGGTTTTGAAAAAAACAGTCAATGCGGGAGTGCCGAAACAAAGCCTAGAAAATGCCATGAAATCCCTGTCAGATGGGCTTTCCAAGCTACAAAGCAGCATCGAAATTGGGGAGGATAACCGTATTAATGAAATTTTCGGAGAACTGCTATTTTCAATGATAAATTTATCGCTGATTTTACAATTAAATGCAGAAAATTCCTTGACAAATGCTACTAATAAGTTTATAAATAAAGTTATAGATGTGTTCACTCTGACCGATAGACAAGGCAGAAGTCTATACGATAAATCCCCCGCTGAGTTTGATGCTTTGTGGAGGGACAAGTAATAATCGTTATGATTATTTACAAAAATATAACTATCACTTTAGAGGAGGAGAAATCCATGAACAAAGCAGAATTAGTTGCAGCTATTGCAGAGAAAACAGATTTTTCTAAAAAGGATTCAGAGAAGGCTTTAAAGGCTTTCATCGATGTGGTTACAGAGGAATTAACCAAGGGTGAGAAGGTTCAGTTAGTAGGCTTCGGAACATTTGAAGTTTCTGAGAGACCCGCTAGAACCGGAAGGAATCCATTAACAAACGCTCCCATGACAATTGCTGCTTCTAAAGCACCTAAGTTCAAAGCAGGTAAGGCTTTAAAGGACGTTATTAACGCATAGTTATTTAAAACAAAAGAGGCTGTTTTAAATTCCGTATCTCGATGGGGTGTAGGGTTTTAAAACAGCCTTTTTATATTGCGCGAAGGTGAAGCGAAGCACCTTCTCCTCTCAGAACCGGAAAATGCATCGCGTTTTCCGCTGAGTAACTCAGTCCACGATACAAGTTTACTTGTAATCGTGGGCTGGGTTACTCCGGCGGAGGGTTGCGCAGCAAGCATCCGAGTTCTGAGAGGAGAAGGAAGCGAGCGAGCCCGCGAACCCGAGGATCCCATATGGGATCCGAGAGGTTGCGTGTTAATTGATGAGAGAGGTTACTCCGGCGGAGGGTTGCGCAGCAAGCATCCGAGTTCTGAGAGGAGAAGGAAGCGAGCGAGCCCGCGAACCCGAGGATCCCATATGGGATCCGAGAGGTTGCGTGCTAAGGGATCCGAGAGGTTGCGTGCAAAGAGATCCGAGAGGTTGCGTGTTAAGGGAGAGGAGAAGAAAGGAAAGGATAACATATGAGACTAGATAAATTTTTGAAGGTATCCAGATTGATCAAACGAAGGACAGTGGCAAATGAGGCTTGTGATGCCGGTAGGGTTATGATTAACGGGAAGCCGGCTAAGGCCTCCTCCACGGTAAAAGAGGGCGACATTATAGAGATAGGCTTTGGCACCAAGGCAGTAAAGGTTGAGGTACTGGATATTCAGGAAACCGTTAGAAAAGACGAGGCAAAGGAGCTTATTAAGTATCTCTAAAACCGTCATTAAGTCAAAAGTCTCCTCATATACTTAAAAAGATATAACTTGGTCATGTATCTACCAGGACTTTTAGTATATTAAAGGAGGCTTATTTATGGAAGAAAAACAACAAATTCTGAAGGGTCATAGGCTGAATATTAATGCCAGAAAATCAGCTGCGATAACCGGTGTCAATGATGTGCTCTCCTTTGATGCCGGTGAAGTGCTCCTTCAGACGGAACAGGGAATCCTGATGATTCGAGGTCAGGAGCTCCATGTGAATCGTTTGACCTTAGAAAAGGGAGAGGTTGATATTGACGGAAGGATTGACAGCTTGACCTATTCTGATAATGCAAGCTATGGTAAAACAGGGGAATCCTTATTTGGCAGGCTTTTCAAATAGGAGGCCTGTATGAATGAAGCGATTACGGTTGAACTGCAGTTCTTTTTCATGTCAATTCTCTGGGGAGTAATTATTTTACTGGTATATGATATCCTACGGATACTCAGGAGGCTGATACCGCATAATGTTATAATTCTTGCTATAGAGGATATCATATTCTGGGTACTTGCCAGTCTGTTCATCTTTGCCATGATTTATACGATGAATAATGGGACGATACGCGGCTTTTCCGTCATGGGGATGGGAATAGGAATGACCCTGTATCATTTTATCTTCAGCGATCTGTTCGTTACATGGATGACCAAAGCCCTCCAGCTGTTGTTGCGCCCTGTCTGCATTCTCATCAACAGAAGCCTCAGAGTGCTTCGGTTTGTGACCTTAAAATTGAAAAAGTATTTTTCAAAGTTTTATTTCCAATTGAAAAAAATCGTAAAATCAGTTAGAATAACGTTGAACAAGAAACGAGATATCAGACGGGAAAAGCGTACCAAGCGTCTTGAAATAAAGGCTGCCAAAAGGGCAGAGAAAAAAGGCAAGAAGGAAGAAGCGAATAAGAATACAAAAGGGAAGAATTCTGGAAAGGATTCACGTTCCGAAGGTGACCACAGGCAAAAAGATGAACGGGATTCATTAAATATAACATATCGAAGATCAGTAGTTCAAAGGTCAGGCTCTATTGGTAGAAGAAAGACGGTAGGGAGAGAATAGGATAATATCCATGCCGTATTTTCAATCTAGGGAGATGGGACAGGAAGATGAGTAGAAGAAAGAAAAGGACAGGCATTGGGATCATTGCTTTTTTTGTATTAAGTATCTGCGGAATCGTTGCTTACAAGAAAATAGGTCTGGAGGATGAGAGAGACTCCCTGTTGGAACGAAAGGCCAGCCTGGAATCCCGGATGAAAGAAGAGGAAGAGAGGCGCACTGATATTAAGAATTATGAGGCTTATGTTCAAACGAAAAAGTATATAGAAGAGGTTGCTCGTGAGAAGCTGGGTCTTGTATATGATTATGAGATACTTTTTGAACGGGAGGAGGAATAGGGCCTCATACGCTTTTCGGGAAGTGCTTTCGGGTAGCTCTTTTGTACTTCAAAAGAAGAATTTTACCATTGACAAGCACTGAGAAAGCAGATATAATGAAATTCGTCACTTTGGCGAAGTAGCTCAGTTGGCGAGAGCATGCGGTTCATACCCGCAGTGTCGGCGGTTCAAATCCGTCCTTCGCTATTAGGTAAGGGTTGTGGAAAACAGCCCTTTTTTTGTACTAAATTTTAGAATGGACCTTTCATCGTTGAAAGTGAACATAATATCCGGGCAACTCAGAAAAATGTAGGGCTTCAGTCTAGGGTAAAGAATGATTGCAATTGTAAAGCTACATATTTTTATTAAGTGGTTCGGGGGGATTCGTTATCAGGTTCTTAACATGACTGAGGCTCCTACATTCGATAGAAACAGAGTTTCTATGGAATTCTTGTCAATAAGTTTTTGGTTTCGTGGTATGATATTTGACAAAGATTTCATTTGCTACTGCCTATAATAGCAAGCACGTACATCGTTGCGACATTGGAAGCTAAAGGAGCAGAGCAATATGAAATATTTACGAATCAGATCAATCTTGGTATATCTAATTAGTTTTGTAATAGCAAGGGCTGTATTCTTTCAAATGGATCCCCTTGCAATCGGCATTTTCACAGCGGCGTATCTTGAGAGGGCTGGGGGAGGAGGGCTGCTTTTTTTTGCGGTTCTTGCCGGTGTCTTTAGTACACTGCCACTTACTGCTGCACTTAAGTACCTCTTAACCTTGGTGGCTTCCGTTCTACTTCTTGGGTCACCGCTGTTAAAAAGAAAGGATATCCCTAAGTCTGTCCTTTATGCCCTGCCTTCCGTATTATTGGGAATCTTCTCCCTGATGGAGGCTGCTTCCAAGGGATGGTCGGCGGATTTTGTTGCATTGGCTGCTCTTGAGTCCGTGATTGCTTATGTATCGGCGGTCATCTTTGGGAGTGGGGCAGGCTTTCTGCTGAAGGAGGGAAAAAATGATAGGATCAGCAATGAACAGATGGTAAGTCTGGCCTTCCTTGTAGCTGTATTTCTATATGCAGTTCCTGATTTTGGTGGACCGAAGGTTGCACCGGTTGATACAGCGGTTTATTTTATCATACTGCTATTTACTTATAAATACGGTGTGGGTCAGGGAACGGTAGCGGGAGCGGTATCGGGCATCGCTTTAACGCTACGGGGAGCTCCTCTGTCCGGCATCAGTATCTTCACTATCATGGGAGTGATCACAGCTGCCTTCCGTGAGCTGGGTAGGATCCCTACGGCAGCTATTTTCGCTATTTCCGCAGGCTTCGGAGGCCTGATCTATGAGGATATGGCACTTTCCGTAAGAGAAATCGGTGCTCTGGCCTCGGCTATCCTAATTTTTCTTATGCTACCCCATAGCATCATCTACCGTATTGATTCTGTGGAAGGGGAAGGTAGGGATTCTTTGGCCTCCCTCAATCTGAAGAAGATCGCAAGCTCCAGAATGAAGGTATTCTCTGATTCCTTCCTGAGGCTATCAAAAACTCTGGAATCAGTTACGGAGAAGCAAGCGCAGCTGAGGCAAGAGGAGCTTAATGATATCTTTGAAGACATCTCTGAGAAGCTCTGTAGAAATTGTGATAAATGCAGCTTATGTTGGGAACAGAATTTTCAGAATACCTATCAATCTACCTGCAGCATGTTTGATATCGCTGAGAAAAACGGATTTATAGAGAAGGAGGATATTCCTAAGCCCTTTCTGGATTCCTGTATCTGTGCGGATCAGTTTCTTCAGGAAACAAACAGGGGCTTTGAGATTGCAAAGCTAAACCAAATCTGGAGCAATCGTATCGCTGAAAGCAGGGAGGTGATTGCCGATCAGCTGAAGGAGGTATCCCAATGCATCCAGAGTATCACGGGAGATATCTACAGTACTGCCCTATCCCGAAAGCCGGAGGAGGAGATCGTTCGGCGGAGGCTGAATGCCGGTCATATCCGGGTGAGGAGTATTGTGATGATTGAGCGAAATGATAAGCGAAGGGAAATCTATCTGCATGCCTCGGCCTCCAGGGGAAGGTGCATTACCGCAAAGGAGGTAGCAGGTCTGATCGGTGAGGCCCTTGGGATTAGATTTCGGGTTTCGGATTCCTCCAAGACGGTACTGTCTAGGGAGTATGATCATTTCACCTTTCTAGAGGATACGAAATTCAAGCTTCTGACCGGTGTAGCCAGGGCAATGAAGGATAATGTGTCGGGGGATAACTTCTCACTGCTGAAGCTCGAAAGCGGCGACTACATGATCGCCCTGTCGGATGGTATGGGAACGGGATCTGAGGCCGGCCGGGAGAGTGAGACGGTGATAGGTCTTCTGGAGCAGCTGGTAGAAGCTGGCTTCAAGACGGAGACGGCCATTAAGCTGATTAATTCCAGCCTGGTGCTGAAAGCGGACAAGCAGAGCTTTACAACGATGGATTTGGGAATGATCAATCTGTTTACCGGTATGTGTGAGTTTACGAAGATCGGAGCGGCTGCTGCTTTCATTAAACGTGATCACTGGGTGGAAACCATTAGCTCTACGACCTTACCCATCGGGATGTTTGGAACTGTAGACTATGATTCGGTGACGAAGAAGCTTTATGAGGGCGATATCATTATTATGGTAACGGATGGCGTACTGGATTCCATTGGGGAGGAGAATAAGGAGGCTTATATGGAGCGGCTCATCAGTGAAATGAATAGTATCAATCCACAGGAGATAGCCAATCGTATTCTGGACAATGCCCTGGCACAGAGTAATTATACACCAAAGGATGATATGACTGTAATTACTGCTGGAATTTGGTTAAAATAGAAGAAGAATAAAATGGATTGAAAATTAGTAATGAATAGATTATGATGAGATAAAAGTAGTGGCCAGGGAAATTTGAATTAGCACCTGATGATCCTGCCTGAGATGGCGGGAGAGTAGGATTACATGGGATGAAGGAATGCTGAAGAGAGTAACGGATTATGTGAATGAGAATAATTTAATAAGCGAGGGTGATAAAATCGTTGTCGGGGTATCCGGCGGCGCTGATTCGGTCTGTCTCCTTCATATACTGGTGGAAATATCCCGGCAGATATCCATAGAGCTGGTCGTGACCCATGTCCATCACGGCATTCGTGGGGAAGCAGCTGACAGGGATGAAGCCTTTGTGAGGGATCTGACTGAGCGCTTAGGACTGAAGTTCTATAGTTATCATTATGATATTCCGCGCATAGCCAGGGAAGAGGGCATGTCTGAGGAGGAGGCAGGAAGAGAACTCCGTTACAGGACATTTCTGGAGATTTGCAGTACTCATGGGTGTAATAAAATAGCAATTGCACATAATAGAAATGATAATGCAGAAACAATACTTTTTCACCTGTTTCGTGGCAGCAGCCTCAGAGGACTCAGCGGAATTCCCTCCCAAAGAGAGGCAGTGTGGGAGGCCGGAACTACTACCATTACCATAATCCGGCCGATTCTATTTGCTCTAAGGGAAGAGATAGAAGCATACCTAAGCCAAAATAAATTTGAATACCGTAACGATGCCAGTAATTTTATGGAATACTATAGCCGGAATAAGCTACGCCATCAGGTGTTGCCCTATGTAGCAAGGGAGATCAATGCGGAGGCTGTCACGCATATTACTGAGGCAGCAGAGGAGCTGAGAGAAGCGAGTGATTTCATAGGAAGGCAGGTCGCAGCCAGGTTTGAGGAACTGGTGCGCTTTCAGTCGATGGATGGTGCTTCCTATTATGAATTTGATTCCATCGCTATGTCGCAGGAGGATATCGTTATTCAGAAGGGTATCTTAATGAAGATACTGGAAGGTCTGACCGGAAGCCGTAAGGATATGAGCAGAACCCATGTCCTGAAGCTACTGGAGCTATTGGAAAAGCAAGTAGGAAAGCAAATCAGCCTACCCAACAATATAAGAGCGAAGCGCAGCTATCATACGGTTCGGGTCCTTAGGCAGAGTGAGGAGTGGAAGCAAAAGGAGGATACTCTTAAGCAGCTAGAGCCGGTTAAACTGAAGATTCCAGGCAGGGTATTGGTAGCCTCTGTAAGGAAGGTTGTAGAGACAAAAATAAGGCCCGCAGAAAAAGGATTAACATTTCCTAAAAACAGTTGTACGAAATGGTTTGACTATGATAAAATAGAGAATGCTTTAGAGCTTAGAACCCGGAAAGAGGGAGATTATCTGCAGATTAACGGTCAGGGTGGAACGAAAAGACTGAAGGATTACTTCATAGATCGTAAGCTTCCAAAGGACCAGAGAGATTCGATACTGCTGATTGCCGATGGCAGCCATATTATGTGGATACTCGGAGACGGGGAACGCATGAGTGAGAAGTATAAGATTACAGAGGAAACAGGTAGATTACTTTCGATTAGTATAAATGATGCGGAGGAAAAAGAAGATGGAAGATAACGTAAGCGTTTTAATCTCAGAGGAACAGGTTAATTTAAGAATTAAGGAATTGGCAGAGCAGATTAATAAGGATTATGAAGGAAAAAGCATTCATCTGATCTGTATTTTAAAGGGTAGTATATTTTTCAGTTGTGATTTAGCGAAGAGGATTACACTGCCGCTGACCTTTGATTTCATGTCCGTTTCCAGCTACGGCAATGAGACCGTGAGCTCAGGCAGGGTAAAAATTGTGAAGGATCTGGATGAATCCATACAGGGACAGCATGTACTGATTGTTGAGGATATCATTGACTCCGGCAGGACCCTGGCATATCTGATGGATTTGCTTAGCACCAGGGCTCCCGAGAGCATCAGTATTTGTACACTGCTTGACAAGCCGGACCGCAGGGTAACGGATGTAGATGTGAAGTATGTCGGCTTCGAGATACCGGATAAATTCGTGGTCGGGTATGGTCTTGATTATCAGCAATTATATAGAAATTTACCCTATGTCGGTGTTATTGAATAAGAAAGCATCATATATGATATAGATAGAATAGATTTGCTTTGAAGGAGGTTGTTTGGTGAGAAAACAAATGAAAGGCTATGGTTTTTACCTGATCATACTGGCAATTATCATTATGACAGTGTATGTATCCGATAATTTCAACATCGGTAATAACGATGAGTATTCCGAAACCCGGTTGATCGAGGATATTAAGAGTGGCAGGGTGAAATCAGTTGATATATATCAGAACGAAGAGGTTCCGACCGGCGAAATCAAGATTTCACTGGTAGACCAGGATAAAAGAGAGACTTTAGCGGTAACAGATGTCAATGAGATCAAGGTTATATTGAAAGAGGCAGGGGTGAAAGAATATTATACCCATAATATTAGTAAGCCCAGCTGGTTCTTAACAACCGTCCTTCCCTACATTCTGATTTTCGTTGTCATCATAGCATTATTTTCCTTCCTCTCAAACCAGTCCTCCGTCGGTGGTGGTAATAGTAAGGTGATGAACTTCGGGAAAAGCAGGGCCAAAATGACGACAGAAGAAAATAAGACGACTACCTTTAAAAATGTGGCGGGACTTGACGAGGAAAAGGAAGAGCTGAAGGAGATTGTTGATTTCTTGAAGTCTCCGAAGAAGTATATTCAGGTGGGGGCGAGAATTCCGAAGGGTGTTCTGCTCGTAGGACCTCCGGGAACCGGTAAAACCCTGCTTGCCAAGGCGGTCGCAGGAGAAGCGGGAGTTCCCTTCTTCTCAATCTCCGGTTCGGATTTCGTAGAGATGTTTGTGGGTGTCGGTGCATCCAGAGTAAGGGATTTATTTGAGGATGCGAAGAAGAATTCCCCTTGTATTGTATTCATAGATGAAATTGATGCAGTTGCCAGACGCAGAGGCACCGGCATGGGCGGCGGACATGATGAGAGGGAGCAGACCTTGAATCAGCTGCTGGTAGAGATGGACGGCTTCGGTGTGAATGAAGGCATCATCGTAATGGCAGCAACCAACCGTGTTGATATTTTGGACCCTGCAATACTCCGTCCGGGACGTTTTGACCGTAAGGTAGCTGTTGGCAGACCCGATGTCAAGGGCAGGGAGGAGATTCTTCAGGTACATGCGAAGGGTAAACCTCTGGGCGATGATGTGGATCTGAAGCAGGTTGCACAGACTACCGCAGGCTTTACCGGAGCTGACCTGGAGAACCTGATGAATGAGGCTGCCATTGGCGCAGCCAGAGATAACAGAAGCTTTGTCATCGCTGAGGATATTAAGAAAGCCTTCATCAAGGTTGGGATTGGTCAGGAGAAGAAGAGCAAGGTAATCACTGAGAAGGAGAAGCGGATTACCGCTTATCATGAGGCAGGCCATGCGATCCTATTTCATGTACTTCCGGATGTGGGACCTGTTTATACTGTATCCATTATTCCTACGGGAACCGGTGCCGCAGGCTATACAATGCCCCTTCCTGAGAAGGATGAGATGTTTGGTACGAAGGGCAGAATGCGCCAGGATATCATCGTAGGTCTTGGAGGTAGGGCTGCAGAAGAGCTGATTATGGAGGATATTACGACCGGAGCCTCCGGAGATATTAAGATGGCCACGAAGATTGCCAGAGCTATGGTTACCCGCTATGGCTTCTCCGATGCAATTGGTATGGTGAACTATGATAATGATGATGATGAAGTATTCATCGGCAGGGATCTTGCTCATACCAGGAGCTATAGTGAGAACATCGCCAATAAAATTGATGATGAGGTAAGAGCCATCATTGATGACTGTTATAAGGAAGCAAAAAGGCTTCTGGTGGAGTATAAGGATAAGCTGGAGAACTGTGCGAAGCTTCTGATTGAGAAGGAGAGAATAGGCAGAGAGGAATTTGAAGCCCTATTTGAGAATCATACAGATAGCAATCCCGTAAACGCATAACAGCGGAATATAAGCATTGTACACATTGACGAAAAACCTATCAAAATTTTGTAAAGTTTGTGCACACTTATAGGTATAACCATGCTATACTATACATGTAAACCCCAATACATTATATAGTTTTTGCTACACCCCCATAAGTAACAAAAATACCTTCTCCGAAAAAGGACAGTGCGAACTGTCCTTTTTTACGTTTCTCTGGCAGAAGAATTACAAAGGATGTAGTTTGTGGAAGGTGGATTTTCTCGATATATTCTTTGGAGGATGTGAGTAAACTAAGCCTTAAGTCGAAAAATAATTCATGACATGAGATTGAGCTGCCGGTTAATCTTACTGACAATTGGTACTGACGGAAGAGGGGAACAATTAAGCCATGCTCATTACAAGGAATAAAACGTTAAAATTCATCATGCTTTTTCTAATCGGAGGCTTTGCCTATGGAGCGATAGAGAACCTATCCAGAGGTTATTCCCATATCTCTATGTTCATTGCCGGAGGTATCTGCTTTATCCTGATCGGAGAATTGAATGAGCGGGTCTCCTGGAACTTTTCACTGGTTGGTCAGATGGCGATCTCGGCAGTCATTATTACACTGATTGAGTTTATAACCGGATTAATCGTGAATGTATGGCTTAGGCTTGATGTATGGGATTATTCCGACCTTCCTTATAATATCATGGGTCAGGTTTGTCTGCTCTTTACGAATATCTGGTTCTTTATCTCCTTATTCGCTATCTTTCTGGATGATTATCTACGGTATTATCTGATGGGAGAGGAGAAGCCAAGGTATAAAATTTTCTAAATATTATCTGTTAAGGCACTAATAAAGGATTGGTAATGGCAATAGAAGGCCCGGTACTTATTGTTACGGAAACAGTAATAACAGCTGTCACCGTAACGATAAGTACCGGGCTTTTTCATTGAATGCCTGCCAGGCAGTCACTCATAACATTATGTTTGATGCTATCAGATTTTATTATAATGACCTACTGTGCAGCGTGATCCTTAGGAAATCAGAACACAGTATTTGTCCAATAGCTGAATCGGATGATAGGATAGCTTGGAGGTGCGAAGACCCTCATCACCGACATCCTCTTCCCTGTTGATGTATTTGATTTCCGGGGTGATTGTATTCTTGGAGAATTCTTTCACGATCATCTGATAGGAGCCTGGATATTCCCGGTTTGCCTTCTCGATATGACAGTACAGGGTATCATTCACGATCTCTCCGATGGCCATGGCAACGATTGTTCCATCCACTTCGATAAATCCCCCGGGAAGCTTAAATTTATCCAGATAAGGTAAGAGCTCCAGGGATCGGTTCAGCTCTTCCTTGGCCAAATCCTTATCCTTACCGAAGTGTACCTGATAATCCATCAGAAACTCTACTATTCTATGAAGATTATCCGGGGTAATCTTCTCATAGCGGTAATCCGGATACAGCTTCTTGAATTTGTTGATGTGGTTCCGTTGTCCGCTATATCTGCGGCCAGCCATTTCAGCAAGATCCTCTGCATTATATAGGTAATCCGCCCAGTCACGACTCGGGGTACCGGGGATGACACCCTGATACTGATCCACCAGAATGGGAAGCCCTTCTTCAGGAATGGTACAGAACCAGAGAGGGAGCTCCTCCGCCCGGCAATATTCCCTCAGAGCATCCATTGCCTTATCCAAGGAACCGCTTCCGACCGGAATAGTAAAGGAGGTTCTGCCTAAGAACTTCACTTTATATAAAATCATGTCATCAAAAATGGTATAGCTGGTATTATAAAAGTCACGCCACATATACATAGCACCTATGGTATAGTCTGAGGTACGGCTTATTTTATACTTAAAATACTCGGCTGCCTTCATGATGTTATCCGCATTGATTGGTTCAAACGATAACATAACCTTCCTCCTGTTAATCTAAGTAATAATCTTCACTATAACACAATCGCAGTTTTCTGTCCAGATGCCTCAATCCTTAAGATTTTATTACCATAGTAATTATTTGATGATTATACTTGTACTATCCTGTTTATAAAAATATAATAAGAGTAACTCAAGTAGGATTCATACTTATGACACGAAACATAGGAAGGACATGAAAGCAATGAAGCTGCTATTAGTAGCAATAAACGCAAAATACATCCATTCCAATCCGGCAGTATATAGCCTGAAGGCTTATGCAAAGAAGTACCGGGGAACGATCCTTATAAAAGAATATACCATTAACAATTCCAGAGAAGAGATTTTGCGGGATATCTATCTGGAACATGCTGATTTTATTGGATTCTCCTGCTATATCTGGAATATCGGTATGATCAGGGAACTGCTACCGGAGCTTAGGAAGGTTCAACCCGGGGCATTCCTTTGGCTGGGAGGGCCTGAGGTATCCTATCATTCCGGGAAGCTTCTGGACACCCTTCAGGCTGTGGACGGGATTGTTGTGGGAGAAGGGGAGCAGACCTTCCTGGAGCTGGCAGAGTATTACCAGGGCGAAGGAAGAGATCTGGAAGAGATCAAGGGAATCGTATTCAGGGAAAGTGCCAGGCTTGAAGCAGTTCATCAATCTTCGTTAAGGAGCTTCGCGGAGGGTACTGTAACAGAGACAGTGCAAAACGGAAGCCTTGAGGATACTGTAACAGAGACACTGCCAAGGGAACCTTTCATGATGGACGAGATTCCTTTCCCCTATCAGGAGATGGACGCATTAAGGAACAGAATTGTTTATTATGAGAGCAGCAGGGGCTGCCCTTATACCTGTAGCTATTGCCTGTCCTCGGTTGATCGGAGTGTGAAATACCGTAGCATGGAGCTGGTGAAGAAGGAGCTACAGTTCTTTCTTGATCATCATATCCCACAAGTTAAATTTATCGATCGTACCTTCAACTGTAACAGACAGCGAGCGCTTGAGATTTGGAGCTTCCTGAAGGAGAGGGATAACGGGCTGACCAATTTTCACTTTGAGATAACCGCTGATCTCCTATCAGAAGAGGAGCTCAATGTGCTTGCCACCTTGCGTCCCGGACAGGTCCAACTGGAAATCGGAGTCCAGACAACAAATCCGGATACCATGTCCGCGATCCGCAGAAGAGTGGATTTTAAGAGACTATCGAAACATGTGGTCCGTCTCAGAGAGGGACATAATATTCACCTGCATCTGGATTTGATCGCCGGACTTCCGCTGGAGGATCTGAATTCCTTCAAGCAATCCTTTCAAGAGGTATACCGCTTGAAGCCGGATCAACTTCAGCTTGGCTTCCTAAAGGTTCTGAAGGGCTCACCGATGGAGGAGGAGAGTGAACACTACGGAATCGTATACAGAGAGCTGCCACCCTATGAGGTACTGTATACCGGAGTACTTAGCTTTCGGGAGCTGCTTCTACTAAAGGGGGTCTGCGATATGGTAGAGGTGTATTATAACAGCGGTCAGTTTCAATATTCATTGGAGTATCTGGTTCATTTTTATCCGACACCCTTTGACCTATATCAGGCGCTTGCCGGCTATTATGAAGAGAAGGGGCATCACCGCCTGGCCCATTCCAGAATGAAAAGGTATGAGATTCTACTGGATTTCTACAGGGATAAGGTGTTAGAATTAGGGGTGGACCATGACTTGGTGACAGATCTGCAGCTGTTTCAGGAGATTCTTTTATTCGATGTGTATCTTCGGGAGGATGTTAAGAGTCGGCCTTATTTTGCCGGTGAGCCACTGAAACGGGAGAGATACAATAAATTAAGGGAAGCTTTACAGCTTGGAAGGGAGCCTTACCATATCGAGCATTTTACTTATGATGTCATGGGATCTGCAGCAATCGGAACACCGGTGAAGAAGGAGATGGACCTACTCTTTCGGTATGACCGTAGGGATCCGATCAGTTATTCTGCTATGATAACGATGATATAACCGGGATTTTTATTTTCTGCCGGTTCGCTGAGCTACATGGATCGGGTCTCTCACAGAGAAGGTATCTATTCGATAGAAAGGAAGGAATCATGAAAAACATAAAGCTGACTGCCAAGGAGAAGGAGAGGATACAGAATATCCTTCTTGCCTTGGATAAGGAATACGGAACCGATTACCGCTGCTTCTTAAACTATGAAACACCCTGGCAGCTTCTGATTGCAACCATCCTAAGTGCTCAGTGCACCGATGAGAGAGTAAATCAGGTGACAGAGAAGCTGTTCCGCAAATATACATGCCTAGAGGACTTCGCCGGAGCTGATGTTAAGGAGTTGGAGAAGGACATTCATTCCACGGGCTTTTATAGAAATAAAGCTAAGAATATCATTGAATGTGCCAGCCGGCTCTTAACAGAGTTTGGGGGAGAGGTTCCGAGGGATATTGAGGAATTAACCAGCCTGGCAGGGGTCGGCAGAAAGACGGCAAACGTGATCCGGGGGAATATCTATCATGAGCCAAGCATCGTGGTAGATACCCATGTTAAGAGAATCTCAAACCGTCTGGGACTTACGAAGGAGGAGGATCCTGTTAAGATCGAATTTGAGTTGATGAAAAAGCTCCCGAAGGAACATTGGATTCTGTACAATATTCAAATCATTACCCTGGGAAGAAGCCTATGCACTGCCAGAAGTCCAAGGTGTAGTGAATGCTTTTTAAGGGAATATTGCAAATATGCAACCATGGACGGAAAGCATTCGTCTCATTCACAGCTCAGCTAGATAGGAATAGGCGGAAAATACTTGATTGATGACGTAAAATAGAATAGAATACTAATACGGCATTGAAATGATATGCAATCTTATGGTTATAATAATACTATAAAATTTTACGCCAAAGAATAGAATATCAGAGAAGAGCGGACGGTAATAATGAACATTCAGGAGTTCTTTATCTTTCGCAATTCTTCAGCCAAAGCGTCCTTCCTGAGGACCTTGGTAAAGGGCAGGATTTCTAATAAGTCATCAATCTTCTCCGGGGTATGCTGGTTCGCATAAATCTGAGCCAGAAGCAAATAAGATTTTCTTACATCCGTGAGGCACATAATGGCAAACTCCAGGACGGATACGGCATCCATGGTATTCCCATGATGATATAACCGCTCGCCCCATTTCTGAAGGATACTGACCAGAACGGTATAATGATTGTCATACTCGGACAACAGGGTAATATTTGCGGCGCCGTATTTTAGCTTGAGATCTGTATTCGTGAATCCAGTCAGGTTAACGATTTTCTTTGAGGATAGGTTTCGGATGGTATCACGGTAGGAGTTGATGGTTGGATCGGCATGATCTGCCATGGGGAGTCTCTCCAGGGGAATCTCGATGTATTCAAGCTCAGAGATATCTGCCTTACGGGTTAGATTAGCCTGCCTCTCACGCTCCCAGAAGAGCTCGGACTTCTTCTTAGTAAGCCTATTATTCTTGCGGATTTCATATTGAAGCCAAAGGATAAATATAAATAAGACACTGAAGTTTACTAATATCTGCATAGGTTCACAGCCTTCCATTATTAAAAGAAAAAGAGGTGATAGTATGTTCAATTTCCACAGCAAGAAAACGAGAAGAATCATCTCAACAATCATTGCTATTTTATTAGTGCTTGCCATGGTAATTCCTACTGCATTCAGTCTTTTTTATTAAGGGGTAAATCGCTGATGAATAGGTTATTAATACTATACATAATGGTATTACAAAAGTCAATCAGCGAAAGAACAGCTTGAATAATCTGACTTTTATGTTACAATAGGAAGCAGTCACTGGAAAAATCACTCAAAAACCATGACATAAGTAAACTGTAAAAAGGAGGATGAATAATGAGCAGGAGGAGATTATACTTATCCACGATATTATTTTTTTCCATTTTCCTGACATTTAATGGGAAAGCGAATTATGCATCTGCAGAAGAAAGTGATAGAATTACCAAAGGTGTATTTATTGATGCGGTAGATGTTAGCGGTATGACAGAGAAAGAGGCTGTGAAAGCAGTGGATGACTTTGTTAGTGGCTTAAGAAATAAGGGCATCGCTATCATGGTAAGCGGGAATACCGTATTTAAAACCCTTGGTGATCTGGGATATACCTATGAGCCCAATGATAGTATCCAGCAGGCAATTGATCTGGGCAAAGCCGGAAACCTGATTAAAAGGTATAAGGATCTAAAGGATATTGAGCAGGGAAGTATAATGTACCCACTTACCTTCACGATAAATGATGATAACCTTAGGACTATAGTAGAGAAAGAGGTTAGTGCATATAATATTGAGCCGGTAAACGCATCCGTTTCCAGAAAGAACGGCAAGTTCATCTACACGGATCATATTGTTGGCAATAAGGTAGATATTGCGGCTACATCAGAGGTCATCAAAGATGCAATATTAAGTAATTGGAACCGCATGGATCTGGTAGTAGAAGCAGTGATGACTGAGGATCAGCCTATCTATACCAGGGATATCGTTGAGAAATGCAATACGGTTCTGGGAGCCTATACAACAGAGTACACCAGCTCTGCGGAGGGTAGAGCAGCTAATCTGGCGAATGGTGCACGACTCATTAATAATACGGTGCTTTACCCAGGGGAGACCTTCTCCGGTTATGAATACCTAGCTCCTTTTACGGTGGATAATGGGTATTATCAAGCAGGTGCCTACTCCCAGGGTAAGATCATCGACAGTATCGGTGGAGGTGCTTGCCAGGTAACAACCACTCTATATAATGCGGTACTTTTTTCTGAGCTGGAGATTGTAGAACGACAGGCTCATTCCATGACCATCAGCTATGTGGATCTTTCCAGAGATGCAGCCATAGCAGGAACCTATAAGGATTTAAAATTCAAGAATAATACGGATGTACCGATTCTGATCGAAGCTCATACAAAGGACAGAAGGATAACCTTTACGATCTGGGGTCATGAGAACAGGGATGTGAAAAACAGGAGAGTAGAGTTCGTAACAGTAGTTTTAAGTGAAACACCTCCGCCGCCGGATGTGATTGAAGAGGATCCGACTAAGCCGACTACTTATCAGAAGGTAACCCAGGCAGCTCATACAGGTTATAAGGCAGAGCTATATAAGGTGGTTTATGAGAATGATAAAGAGGTAAGCAGAACTCTGATTAATAAGAGTTCCTATGCAGCAGAGCCCAGATATGTCACTATTGGTACGAAGGTAGTAAAGGAAGAGAACCCTGATATTACAAAGGATACGAATAAGGATCAGGAATCAAAACCTGAGAAGCCGATTAAACCGACGAAACCGACAGAAACTCCATCAGGGAATGAAGTTGAGGATCGGACTAAGGAGGAGGATAATAGGACGAATCCGGAAGGTCAGCTTCAGGGTGAGATCTATTGGGATCCTGCATGGGATGATGAGCTTACCCAGGATTAAGAAATCGGAGCTAATGAAATGGAAATTGGAAAAGTACCTGAAACAGTTCTAAAGAGGTCTGTATTGAAGCAGATAAGGCATAGAAGAGAGGAAGTACTGGTGGGTCCTGCCATAGGAGAGGACTGCAGTATCCTGGCAGTTGGTGAGGATGAGGTGATCGTGATATCTTCTGACCCGATCACCGGAGCCATCAACGACATCGGCACGCTGGCGGTCCATATTACAGCAAATGATATTGCTTCGGATGGTGCGGAAGTGATCGGAATTATGCTTACGATACTCCTACCGGAGGGAACGACGGAGCAGGAGCTGAAAGACATGATGAAGGAGATTGAAGCAGCCTGCAGTAAGCTGAACATTGAAGTAATCGGTGGCCATACGGAGGTTACCAGAGCAGTTATCCAACCCATTATAACCGTAACCGGGGTTGGTAAGATGAAGCGTTCCGAGATTATTAAGACAGCCGGAGCCATGCCGGGCCAGGAAATTGTAATGACAAAATGGGCTGGACTTGAAGGTACGGCTATCATTGCGGCTGAAAAGGAACAGGAGCTTCTGACGAAGTACTCCTCCAGCTTTATTGAAGGAGCAAAAACGCTGATGGAACACATCTCCGTGGTACCGGAGGCGAGGGTAGCAAGAGAATTTGGTGTAACCTCGATGCATGATGTTACGGAGGGAGGAATATTCGGAGCCCTATGGGAGATTGGTGCCGCTTCAAAGGTTGGCCTTGAAGTAGATATTAAGAAGATTTTATTAAAGCAGGAAACGGTAGAGATTTGTGAGTTTTATGATATCAATCCATATATGCTAATCTCCAGTGGTTGTATGCTGATTGTAACGGATAAGGGGAATCAGCTGGCAGATCGATTGAAGGCTGAGGGGATACCGGCAGCTGTAATTGGGTACATTAAGGAAGGAAATGATAGAGTTATCCTAAATGAAGAGGAAAGACGTTTCCTGGAGCCTCCCAAGGCGGATGAGTTGTATAAGGTATTCACCTGATGAGCTATAACATATTTAGTTCAAGATCGAAGCTTTGCCTGCCTTAAGAACAGGTACGATTTGATAAGAAGGCTTGAGAGCCCCAATGTGGTATTGTGTGGCTAGACTACTGGGAGGTGTAGTGATTCATATGAGAGAGCAAATTTTAATGGCAATTGATAAGAACAGCAAGCTAACCGCAGCCGATCTGGCGATTATGCTGGGTACCACCGAGGAGGAGGTCACAGCAGTGATAAAACAGATGGAAGAGGAAACAATCATCTGCGGATATCCCACCTTAATTAACTGGGATAAGGTGAACTGTGAGAGAGTGACTGCACTGATTGAAGTTAAGGTTACGCCACAGAGAGGGTTAGGCTTTGATAAAATTGCAGAACGAATTTATCAGTTTGATGAGGTACAATCGGTCTACCTGATGTCAGGAGGCTTTGATCTTACAGTAATCATTGAGGGCAAGACGATGAGGGAGGTAGCAGCCTTTGTTTCCGAGAAGCTGGCACCGATGGAAGCGGTGTTAAGTACAGGAACTCATTTTGTGCTGAAGAAATATAAGGAACATGGAATGCCCCTTGTTCAAGCCAAACTGGATGAAAGGATGCTGATTTCACCTTGAGAGACCCACTGTCAAAGCAAATTGTTTCAATCAAGCCCTCCGGTATTCGAAAGTTTTTTGATATTGTAAGTGAAATGAAGGATGCAATTTCCCTTGGTGTGGGTGAACCGGATTTTGATACACCCTGGCACATCCGTGAGGAGGGCATTTATTCCCTGGAGAAGGGAAGAACCTTCTACACCTCCAATGCGGGTCTGAAGGAATTAAAGGTGGAAATATGCAATTATCTAAAGAGAAGATTTGATCTGAACTATCAGTATGATAAAGAAACCATGGTAACTGTTGGTGGCAGTGAGGCGATAGATATTGCCCTAAGAGCGATGCTCGACCCCGGAGATGAGGTTTTGGTACCTCAGCCCTGCTATGTCTCTTATCATCCCTGTACCCTTCTTGCCGGCGGAATACCGGTAGTCATTGAGCTAAAGGGTGAGAATGAGTTTAAGCTAACAAGAAAGCAGCTCATTGCTTCCATGACCGATAAAACCAAGGTATTAATCCTTGCGTTTCCCAATAATCCAACCGGTGCCATTATGACCTATGATGACCTTAAGGAAATCGTAGATGTTATTATTGAGAAGGATATCTATGTAATCTCAGATGAGATTTACTCAGAGCTGACCTATGGTTCGAAGCATGTTTCCATCGCATCCTTCCCCGGAATGAAGGAGAGGACAATAGTCATCAATGGATTTTCCAAGTCCTATGCGATGACAGGATGGAGACTTGGTTATGCCTGCGGCCCAGCTAGCATCATCGAACAGATGCTAAAGATTCACCAGTTTGCTATTATGTGCGCTCCGACCACCAGCCAATATGCAGGCATTGAGGCAGTGAAAAATGGCGATACTGATGTGGAGATGATGCGGGATGCCTATGATAAGCGCAGAAGATATGTCGTCCATGCATTTCGAAGCATGGGGTTAGCGTGTTTTGAACCTTATGGGGCATTTTATGTATTTCCGTGTATTAAGAGCCTTGGTATGACTTCAGAGGAGTTTGCTACCAGACTATTGAAGGAAGAAAAAGTCGCAGTTGTTCCGGGGACAGCCTTTGGTGATTGCGGAGAGGGCTATCTCAGGATTTCCTATGCCTATTCGATTGAAAATCTTAAGCTTGCCCTTGATAGAATAGCGAAATTTGTTGAAAAAAACAGGGATATAAACTAATTAGTTGAAATACATACAGTATCTGTGATAAAATGCAAGCAGGACATATAGGAGGTAACTTACATGGCCACATTAAATGTAGACCACATTAACCCGTTCCTGATGGCATCAACAAAAATTCTTAAGGAAATGTGCTTTGTTGATACCAAGCTAGGGAAGCCATATGTAAAGAATCCGGTTTTTTTAGATAACACCCTAGTCATTCTAATCGGTTTTACCGGTGAGATGAGGGGACAGGTAATGATAGCTTTTGAACATAGTATTGCTTGCGATATTGCTTCAAAAATGATAATGATGCCGGTCACCCAATTAGACGAGTTGTCAAGAAGTGCAATTTGTGAGTTGGGTAATATGATACTAGGAAATACAGCAACAATTTTCTCCACGAAGGGGATAGAGATTGATATCACTCCCCCGACGGTTGGAAGCGGAACCATGTCATTCAGTACAACCTTTGCAACAAATATTTGTGTTCCTTTGGAATACGACAATGGTAAGATAATTGAAATCAATATTGCGATAAAAGGTGATTAGTTCACCTTTTTTCTTTTGGGAGGATTATGAGGTTATGAATATCGTTTTGCTAGAGCCTGAAATGCCGGCTAATACAGGTAATATTGGAAGAACCTGTGTGGCAACAGGTACAAAACTACATCTGATTGAGCCCCTGGGCTTTCGTTTGGATGAGAAGGAAATCCGCAGGGCAGGTTTGGATTACTGGCAGCATCTGGACCTGACGGTATATGAAAACTACGAAGACTTCTTAAATAGAAACCCCGGTGCCAAAATCTATATGGCAACGACTAAAGCACAAAAGTCCTATACGCATGTAGAGTTTGAGCCGGACTGCTTTCTTATGTTCGGTAAGGAAAGCGCAGGGATTCCGGAGGAGCTCCTGCTGGCGAATAAGGAGAATACCATCCGTATTCCGATGGTGGGGGAGATCAGATCTCTGAACCTGGGGAATTCGGTGGCTATTGTTCTCTACGAAGCGCTTAGGCAGAATAACTTTGAGGGCATGAGAATGGAGGGGCAGCTTCATCATCATAGCTGGGATGAGGTGTAATGGCTAAGATGGAAGTTTTGGGATTGGATTGGCTAAGATGTAGGTTGTGAACGGATAATGAGGGACTAGGACCATGGATTCGGGAAAGATGGGAGATTGTTGGCTAAGATGTAGGTTGTGAACGGATAACGAGGGACTTAGGGACCGGGGCTCCGGGAAATCGGATTTACACAATCGATTGTACTAGAGGTTAACAAGGGTAGTAATCTAAATGGGTTTCAGGCTGTGTGATTTTACAGGTCGGTGCAAATGGACCTCCATGTCCATTGCACCTAAATCCGCCCTCCATGGCGGATTTTCCTTTCACTTCTTGATCATTTATTTTACTACCCTTGTTCTCCAAGTACAATTCGATTGTGACATATGATTTCCCGAAGTCCCCGGTCCCTACACCCCCGGTATCCGGGATAAACGCTTAGTAAGAATACTAAGAATTGAAGCTTCTTGTATTTGATGGCTCCTGTTAAATTACTACTCTAGTTCTTCTAAGTACAATTCGATTGTGACATATGATTTACCGAAGGCCCCAGCTCTTACTCACCCTGTAATCTGATATGAAAGCCATATTAAGATAATACAGGTGGAAATCCATAGTTCCGAATCTTCCTCGCTCTGGAACTATACAGCTTCAATAAATAAATACCACATAGATAACTGAAAGAATAGCGTGAGATTTTTCATCCAAGAGGCCGTTTGCCCAGTGAGTACGGTGTCTCTGTTGGATTATTATCTCACGCTATTCTGATAGAGTTAAAATGTGATAAGCATCCCTAACGGATAGGTAAATTGCTACTTTGTTACCTGATCCAGTTCAGTTTGAAGCTTCTTTAGGTCGGTTCGGATTTGGATTTTCTGCGGACAATGCTCCTCGCATAAACCACATTCAATACAATTCTTTGCTTTTGCTTCTTCTTTGATCTGATTGGTCCATACCCATTTGGCTTCCCAGGGATTGCGATAAATTCCATACTCGTTCCATATTCCAAAATTACTTGGAATATCTACTCCGGACGGGCAGGGCATACAGTAGGAGCAAGCGGTACAACCATTCTTCACTCGCTTACGCAGGGACTTCGCAGCAGCCTCCACTGCTTTATACTCAGCTTCCTTCAGGGGTTGAAATGCTTCATAGGTATTCAGATTATCTCTTACCTGCTTTTCATTCGACATTCCGCTCAACACTACCTTCACATTTGGCAGGGACCCAACCCAACGCAATGCCCAGGAGGCTGTGCTTTTATCCGGATCTATCGCACGGAAATGCTTTGTTACGCTGTCAGGCAGCTTCGCCAGATTGCCACCCTTAACCGGTTCCATAATGATCACAGGAACATTCTTCTGCGTAGCCAGCTCGTAGCCCTTCATTCCGGCTTGTGTTTCGGTATCCATATAATTCAGCTGTATCTGACAGAAATCCCAATCCCTGTAATTCAGTATGTAGGAGAAGGCCTCGTAATCATCATGGAAGGAGAAGCCGATATAACGAATTTTGCCTTCCTTCTTCAGTCGGTCGACAAGCTCAAGCACACCTAAGCTGACCAACTTATCAAAGGCCTTGCGATTAAGCGCATGAAGAAGATAGAAATCAATATAATCCATCTGAAGTCTCTCCAGCTGCTTCTTGAAGATCCCTTCAGCATCCTCCAAGCTATGAACCAGCCACTGAGGCAGCTTCGTTGCCAGATAGAAGCTGCTACGGTCATATTTTGCAAGAGCAGACCCGGTAAATTCCTCGCTATTCCCCTCATGATAATTATAAGCGGTATCATAGTAATTCACACCATTCTGATAGGCCAGATCAATTAGTTGTGCCGCCTTCTCCCGATTGATGCTACCGTCCCGATGCTTTGGAAAACGCATGCAGCCAAAGCCAAGCAATGAGGTATTGATTCCCAATTTCTCTAAATTTCTATAATCCATAATAGCGCTCCTATTCTATATATAATATATTCTCAAAGTCAAGTCATTGAAAGGATGTTTTATCGTTCCCTTGTACCCTATTCCGCTGACCTGGGCAGGGAGAAGATGAATTCTGTTCCGACCCCCTCAGTACTGATTACATTGATATTCTCGTTATGGGCCTGAATGATTTCCTTTGCAATAGATAAGCCTAGTCCGGTGCCCTTCTTATCCTTACCACGGGAAGCATCTGTCTTATAGAAGCGGTCCCATATCTTCTTGATGGAATCCCTTGGAATACCAATTCCGTAATCCTTCACGGATACGAAGAGCTTTTCGCCTCTTTCCTCGGTGGAAACCTTGATTTTAGAGTTGTTATGACTGAACTTGATCGCATTATCAATCAGATTATATAGCACCTGCTGTATCTTGCCGACATCTGCGTCTACATAGGATTCCTGGGCGGCGAACACCAGATTCAAGGTAATTTTTTTATTGCGGCAGGCACCCTCAAAGCTCTCGGCAGTTTTCTTGATGATATGGTTGATATCAAAGGACACGATATCCAGAATAGCCCCTCTGGCCTCAAAACGGTTGAGCTCCAGAAGACTTGAGGTCAGCTTATTTAAGCGCTCTGTTTCAAATAAAATAATATTCAGATATTTGTCCTGCATGTCTTGAGGAATGGTCCCATCCAGAATTGCCTCTGCATAGCCCTTAATGGAGGTCAGTGGCGAACGAAAGTCATGAGAAATATTTGCTACAAATTTCTTCTGATAATCATCCAGCTTGCTTAACTCCCCTGCCATGTAGGATACTGCGGATCCCAAATCACGGTATTCGGACATTCCCTTAACAGACAAGGGATAAGTGTAATTACCGGAGCTATATTCCATCGCAGCCTTCGCAAGCTTCTTAATTGGCCTGGAGGTAATGTAATAAATATAGGCAAAAGCCAGCAGTAGGAGCGGGAAGAAAATCAGGAAGCAGATATTGATTACATTGAAATAGACCTCCGTCTCCCTCAAGATTGTACTCATCGGGGTATGAAGCACAATATATCCACGGAATTGATATTGATAGGTTAGGGTCTGGATGATACTGAGCATGGGTTCATTAAAAATACCCTGAAATTTAGTGTTTTCTGATTTCGTCTTGTCTAGAAAGGAAGGGTCTATTTCATTCAGCCTTATGGTCGGAAGGTTTTTGGTATTCTTTGAATCAATAATGACCTCCCCTTCCGTATTTACAATCCAGACACGGACATTTAGATAGGTGTCAATGGATCTTAATTTGGAAGCCAGATCAAGGATGTCCAGATCTTCATTATAAAGGTCATTTAAATACTCTGAGTTGATTAGGGCTGCCTCGGACAGCAGAAGATTGATTTTATCATTTTTTATCTTGTTCTCAAGTAGGTGAACTCCATATGTATTTAATAATGTGAATACGGTAACGATGATGATCAGATAACATAGTATTAACCTTGACCATAGGGTTTTTTTCATGGAATTCACCTGCCTTTCATACAAGTATAATATCAACCGCTTATTTCCTAGGAAGCTTCGACTCGAACTTATATCCGATTCCCCAGACGGTAGATAGACTCCATTGGGGATGATCCTTAATCTTCTCTCGCAAACGCTTAATATGGACATCCACGGTTCTGGTGTCACCGAAATACTCATATCCCCAGATATGATCCAGCAGCTGCTCTCTTGTAAATACCTGATTTGGGTTGGATGCAAGGAAATATAAGAGCTCCAGCTCCTTCGGAGGCATCTCGATGACCTCTCCGTAGTATTGAACCGAGTAGTTACTGATATTAATCAACAGATCGGGATAGGAGACATAATCGCCGGAGGGCTTTGGGTTGTCCTCCTCTTCCTTGGCAGCAGGCTGAAACCTACGGAGCACAGCCCTTACCCTGGCTACCAGCTCCTTAGAATCAAAGGGCTTAATCACATAATCGTCTGCCCCCAGCTCTAGCCCAAGAACCTTATCAAAGATTTCTCCCTTAGCACTCAGCATGATGATAGGCACGGAGGAGGTCTTACGGATTTCACGACAAACCTCATAGCCATCTATGCCCGGTAGCATCAGATCTAGCAGTACCAGATTAGGTTGGTAAGAGGCAAATTGCTGGATGGCTGCTTCACCGTCATTTACAATTAAGGTGTCAAAGCATTCCTTCTTCAGATATAAGGATATTAGTTCAGCGATGTTCATGTCATCATCAACAATTAAGATCTTTTGCTTTGCTATCATAGCATACTCCTTTTGATATATGATATGGGGCTATTTAAATTCTACAATGGTGACACCGTGGTCACCTTCACCAAAACCACCGACACGATAGGTTTTCACATACTTCGTTTTCTTAAGATGTGCATGCACTGCATTTT
>JAEYRK010000065.1 GCA_023435645.1 Bacillota bacterium | reverse complement strand
TCGAAAAGAAATACAGGGGGAACAGCAAAGCGGTTCTGATGAAGTATTGCAGGGAAAAAGAAGCCTCATTAAGAGCGGCTGATCCCTCGCGGGTATTTATTACCCATTCCGGCTGTCCGATTGATGTGGTTGAAGAGGTGGCTTCCTTTTTAAGAGATCTGGGAATCTTCGGAGAGATTCTTAAGACCCGTGCCGGTAGTGTGATTTCCAGCCACTGTGGACCCAATACCTTGGGAATATTATATATCAGTCGCTAAGCTCTAATCTCCTGATCAACTACAGTCCTAAGAATAGCATATAAGGCATAATGATTATTTGAAGTGCACAGCCAAATGTTAGTTATAATTCACTAACATTTGGAGGTGTACTTTTTTCTTTTTCTGGACAATTTCGAACAGCAGATAGGCATTCAGTGTACAATGCTACAAAGCTACCAATTCTTTCCCAATGAAAATTACTGAAATGTAAGTAATAGATAAGAGAGAAAAAGGAAACAATGTACCATAACATATTTAATAAAAGGAGGTAATGTTATGACTGTTAAGGGAAACGATGCTTTCCAGGGTAAAAATAATAAACGTATGAATACCTGTAATCCAACCAATAATGAAGGTACGGCTGCCTGGTCCAATTCTGATGAGCTATATGATGTGGAGCTGGTGAATAAACCCTCCATCGATAGAGTGATTGATGCTAAGGATTGGGTAGATAATGGAAGTAAGCTATAAGCGATAGAAAGAGAGGATCATACAATGGCAAAGATTAAAATGTCTGTGGACGGTAATACAGCCTGCGCTTATGCGGCCTATGCGTTTACGGATGTAGCAGCAATTTATCCGATCACCCCCTCTTCCGGTATGGCTGAGTCCACCGATGAGTGGGCTGCAAACGGAAGAAAGAATATGTTCGGCCAGGAGGTCAATGTGGTGGAGATGCAGTCGGAGGCCGGAGCAGCAGGCTCCTTCCATGGATCCCTGCAGGCAGGAGCCCTGACCACCACCTTTACTGCTTCCCAGGGATTATTATTGATGATTCCGAATATGTACCGGTGTGCCGGTGAAGCCTTACCGGGTGTTATTCATGTCAGTGCCCGAGCAATTGCAACTCATGTACTCAGTATCTTTGGTGATCAGCAGGATGTCATGGCAGCCAGACAGACCGGTTGCGCCATGCTGGCCTCGGGCTCTGTGCAGGAGGTAATGGATCTGACTCCGGTGGCCCATTTATCAGCGATTAAGGGAAGCCTTCCCTTCGTCCATTTCTTTGACGGTTTTCGCACCTCCCATGTGGTACAGAAGATTGAAGCGCTGGAATACAGGGATTATGCAGAAATGATCGATATGGAGGCGGTTCGGGCATTTCGGGACAGAGCTCTTTCACCGAATCATCCGGTCACTCGAGGTGCTGCTCAGAATCCGGACATCTACTTCCAGGAGAGAGAAGCCAGTAACCATTATTACGATAGTATTGTTCCGATTGTGGAAGAATACATGAGAAAGATAGAACAATATACCGGTAGAGCATACCATCTGTTTGACTACTACGGTGCAGAGGATGCAGAATATGTTATTGTAGCTATGGGCTCTGTCACAGAAACGATTGAAGAAACAATTGATTATTATAATAGTAGGGGAGAAAAATACGGACTGGTTAAGGTGCACCTGTATCGCCCCTTCTCAACCCAGCATTTCCTGCAATGCTTACCGAAAACAGTAAAGAAGCTGGCAGTACTGGATCGTACCAAGGAGCCCGGTGCGGTCGGCGAGCCTCTGTATCTGGATATTTGTACCAGCTTTTTCCATACGGATTGGAAGCCTGAAATTGTTGGTGGTAGATACGGTCTCGCTTCGAAGGATACTACGCCGGGGCATATCGCTGCTGTATTTGAGAACCTAAAGGGGAATAAACCGAAGAATTCCTTTACCATTGGAATTATTGATGATGTGACTAAGAGCTCACTTCAGACAGTGGAGGGAATTACGACTGAGCCCGAGGACAGGATATCCTGTCAGATCTGGGGACTCGGCTCCGATGGTACGGTAGGTGCCAATAAACAAGCGATCAAAATCATCGGTGATCATTCTGATTTAAATGTCCAGGCATATTTTGATTATGATTCCAAGAAATCAGGAGGTCTGACCATATCCCACTTAAGATTCGGAAAGGATCTGATTCGTTCGGCTTATCTTGTTACCCATGCGGATTATGTGGCCTGCCACAACCAATCCTATGTCAATAAATATGATATGCTCCAAAGCCTTAAGGAGGGCGGAACCTTTGTCCTGAACACCAATTGGGGGGAAGAGGAGCTGGAGCAAAATTTACCCGGTATCATGAAGAGACAGCTGGCACAGAAGAAGGTCCATTTCTATACCATCAATGCAATTGGTATTGCGGAGGAAATTGGCCTTGGTAATCGCATCAACATGGTGATGCAGGGTGCCTTCTTCAAGCTGACGAAGGTTTTGCCTCAGGAGGTCTATGTCAAGGCATTAAAAGAAGTCGTGAACAAGATGTACGGCAAAAAGGGTGAAAAGGTCGTTCAGATGAATCATGAGGCCATAGATCAGGGAATAGGTGCCATTCAGAAGATTCAAATCCCTGATTCCTGGAGAGATGCATCCCTTCGCGATGTGGATGGTGTGGAGGAGCCCGAGTTCATCCGTAAAATCATGAGACCAATGTCCGAGCTGAGAGGGAATGAGCTTCCAGTCAGTGCCTTTATCGGTATGGAGGACGGTACGATCCCCAATGGGACAACGGCCTACGAAAAGCGGGGAATTGCGGTTAATGTACCGGAATGGGTGGAGGAGCGTTGCATCCAATGCAATCAATGTGCCCTGGTATGCCCCCATTCTGTCATCCGCCCCTTCCTACTAAATGATGAGGAAAAGGATAAAGCACCTGAAACCTTTGTTACAAAGCCTGCCTCCGGAAGGGCTTTTGAAGGGCTTCATTTTAAGATACAAATCAGCCCCATGGACTGTACCGGCTGCGGAAACTGTGCAGATGTCTGCCCAGCGAAGGGAAAGGCCTTAATTATGCAGCCGATCGGAACCCAGCTTCCGACCCAGGTGGGTAATTGGAGGTTTGCAATGGAAGGGGTCAGCTTCAAGAAGGAGCTGGCCTATGGACCGGCCTATAAGGATAGCCAGTTCAAAGCACCCCTAATTGAATTCTCCGGTGCCTGCGCAGGCTGTGGTGAGACCCCCTATATTAAGTTAGTTACCCAGTTATTTGGGGAACGGATGATGATTGCCAATGCAACCGGCTGCTCCTCGATCTGGGGTGCTTCCGCTCCCAGTGCTGCCTATACGATTAACCGGGAAGGGAAGGGTCCCTCCTGGGCAAATTCTCTATTTGAGGACAATGCGGAATTCGGCTTTGGTATGCATCTGGCAGTGAAGCAATTAAGAAACAAGCTGGAAGATAATATGCGCAAGCTCATTGACATGAATGTGGAGGAGAAAGTTAAGGAAGCCTTTCATGACTGGCTCCATTATAAGGAGGATAGCGATGCCTCCGGTGAGGCGAGCCGAAAGGTAATTGATGTACTGGAGCATTTCGTATCCACTGATGTGGAGATTGTGCAGCTGGTGGATGAGATTAAGCAGAATAAGGATTACCTGACCAAACGATCCATCTGGCTGGTTGGTGGTGATGGCTGGGCCTATGATATCGGCTTCGGTGGTCTGGATCATGTCATGGCATCGGGAGAAGATATCAATTGTCTGATTTTTGATACCGAGGTGTATTCCAATACCGGCGGACAGGCATCAAAGGCTACACCGACCTCTGCCATTGCGAAGTTTGCTGCCTCCGGAAAGAAGCAGGGTAAGAAGGATATCGGCCGTATGATGATGACCTATGGGAATGTATATGTGGCTCAGGTTGGAATCAATGCAGATAATAATCAGCTGATCAAAGCCCTCAGAGAGGCTGAAAGCTATCATGGACCTTCTTTAATTATCTGCTATTCACCCTGTATCAATCATGGAATTAAGGAGGGAATGGGACGTAGTATGGCAACCATCAAGAAAGCTGTTGCCTCCGGTTATTGGCATCTATACCGCTATAATCCTCTTTTAAAGAATGAGGGGAAGAATCCATTCCAGCTCGACTCTAGAGAGCCCAAGGAAAGCTTCCGCGAATTCATCCTCGGACAGGTACGCTACAGCTCCCTGGCGAAGGCATTTCCAGAACAGGCTGAGGTTCTGTTTGAGAAGGCAGAGCTATTGGCCAAGGAGCGGTATGAGGCTTATAAGATGATGGCGAATTCCGGACCGATTATCGATGCGGAATTAACTAAAAAAGAGACGGTATAATACGAGGCTGTCACGATTTGAAAGGAATCTGAATGGATATCCTGTCAGAGCGCTGACAGCTTTTGTTACATAACAGCTACTTTTGGCAGTATTGGTAACGAAGGAGTATCAGGACCAGATTCAGTTAAAAAGTTTGGTATATAATAGAGAGCCTACTACTATTTACATGGGGATTTTCAACAATCCATCTTTGAATCGAATTAATTTATGTTATAATGAAAAGGTCAGATATATCACATATATGACCATAAGATAAATTAACTAAAGGGGTGCATTACGTGATCGGTAAACCATATAAAACAGTATCAGTGATATTGAACGATGAAATTCAAGTAGTTTATAGCCTTATTTTCCAAAATGCCCTTTACAGTATTGAATGCTGTATCAAGGGAAGTAACAATGAGTTCGAACGGTGTTTGGTGGAGAACTTTACAGATGATGAAGGGGAAGCAGAAATGTTCCTATACCAATTAGCTAAGGGAAAGGTGTATCCGGTACATATCAAAGACCTTACTGAGGATATTTTTCTCCTCCGGTGATCACTCCAGAAGGATGCATAAAAAAGGACTGTTCCTCTGTTCCGTTAACAACGGATCAGAGTGGACAGTCTTTTTTATTGCAAAGAATCATAGTTAATCATGGGAAATTGCGCGTTATGATAAAATAAGAGAAAGTTTGTACTTGTACTTTATGGGAGATTTGTAAGTGTTACTCCTTCAGGTGTATATTATACGGCAAGGGAGGGAAAATATAGTACTATGGATTGATATAGGAAAGAAGGAAGACTATGGCGAACACCATTAACTCAACCCAAATCAAAGAGTTGTTTTCTAAAAGTGGAGACATTCTGGTCCACTCAATTAAGATAAATCAGAATAATATCACGGTGCACCTGTTTTGCGTGGATGGACTGGTCGATTCTGATCTGATTGATAATGCATTATTTAAATTTTTAAAATTTGATCCCTATCTGGCAAACTGTCTTACTGAGCGGCAAACGATGGATTATATGATGGATGGGGGGGCATACCTTGCATTTGCCTCCGAGGAGGATGATTATCAAAAGCTGCTGAAAATGGTCTTAAGTGGGATGGCAGCCTTGATTTTTGATGGGGAACAGAAGGCAATTGTGTTTGATATCCGTAAGTTTGAGAAGCGCTCGATTCAGGAACCGGAGGAAGAAGGGGTCATGAAGGGGGCTAAGGATGGCTTTATTGAAGCAATGCGGACGAATACCGCCTTAATCAGACGACGAGTAAGATCGGAATTTCTGGTGATGGAGAGCGTAATTGTCGGTACACTTTCCAAAACGGATGTCACCATCGTTTATCTTAGTAATATTGTTGATATGAATACAGTGAATAAAATCAAAGAGCTCCTAGGGAAAATTAAGATTGATAATCTTTCCACTCCGGCTTTCATAGAGGAATATCTGAACCCGAATAAGGGAAGTATATTTCCTCAGATTATGTATACGCAAAGACCGGATCGGGTGTCTGCCAATGTTACGGATGGGAGAATTGCTTTGGTAGTAGATGGGATTCCCTTTGTATACCTTCTTCCCTGCCAGCTGACGATGCTGATGCAGTCCCCGGAGGATTATGCGAATCATTTTTATATTGGTTCCTATTTGAGAATTATCCGATACATCTCCATGATTATTACCTTGTTTTTGCCAGCCTTCTATATCGCTGCAACTACCTATCAGCATCAGATGCTTCCGGTGCAGCTGGCCTTGTCCACCCAGGCTGCGAAGAAAAATGTACCCTTTTCCTCCTCGTCGGAGGTGCTCGGGCTTTTAATTGCTTTTGAAATATTGATAGAAGCGGGGCTTCGACTTCCCAAATCCGTAGGAACAGCGATGTCCATTCTGGGAGGCTTAGTTGTTGGACAATCCGCCGTATCTGCGAATCTGTTATCCCCCGCAGTCGTTGTCATTGTGTCCTTAGCAGGCATTGCAGGATTTCTTATGCCAAATCAGGATTTGAGCAGTAGTATCCGTCTGACCAGATTTCTATTGGCTGTTTTGGCTGCGATAGGAGGCTTCTTTGGACTGGCAATCGGCTTAATACTTTTGATTACACATTTGTGTAGTCTGGATAATTACGGTACTGCCTATCTGTATCCCTTCGTGGATACCCCGGATAGGAATATGAAGGATACGCTGGTCCGTTTTCCGGTGAAGTTCTTTACGAAACGTCCGATGAATATCGCACCGGGTGATCAAATGAAGCAGAAGGAGCAGGAACCATGAAGCTATGGAAAATATCTTTATTCATATTTTTGGTAATCGCTCCCTTCCTATTCGGTGGTTGTACTCATGATATGAATAGGAGAGAAATTGATGAAATTAACTTTATTCATGTCCTGGGGATTGATTACGCAAATGGGGAATATACCCTCAGTGCCTTATATAGCATAGGTGGCGGCTCTGATCCGGAGGAAGGAAAGTCCGGCGAAGGTGCTGTTGAGGAGATTACCGAGGGAAAGGGAAAAACTCCTTATCAGGCTCTGCAGGATATCCGGTTAAAAAATAAGAAGACTATTTCAGTAGCGAATACTGGCTATTTTCTGATTGGAGACGAAGCGGCCAGAAATGGAATAAAGGAATGCTTGGATTTTCTGTCAAGGGATGAAACCATCAAGATGGAGTCTTTGATTTTTATTGTACAGAATTCCGGAGCCTTGGATTTTCTGAAGCAGGGAATAGAGAATGAACAGACGATTCAGGAGGATCTGGAGGCAGTCAAGCAGAAGGAGCTGGAGCTTGTCACCAGAAATGATAATACTCTGGTAAATATTCTGAATGATATGGAGCAGAGTGATACCTGCTTGTTGATTCCATATCTGGTATCTCAGGAGAAAAGCTTCCTGATTAAGGGCTACTCGGTATTTGATCAGCTGAAGCTAAGAGATTATTTGGATCTGGAAACCTCCTCCGGGGTGAATTTTGCGAAGGATATCGTTCGTGCTTATCCGATCTATCTGAATAATCAGGTAGGTCTTGCCTTATCCTACAGCAAAACCAACCTGAAATCCGAGCTTAGGGGGAAGCAGGTGAGGATTACTATCCATGTGGATTTTGAGACCATGATCAAGGAAATTATAGGGGAAGAAGAGGTCTTTTCAAGAGCTTCCCTAAAAGAGCTTACCGAGCTTCAGAATGTTTATATCAAGAACATCGTGAAAAAGGCTGTGGACTATTCTGTTCAAACAGGTCTGGATATCCTACGGATTGGCCGTCTGGTGGAGAATCAACATGTGGGACAATGGAAGCAGTTCTCAAAGAATTGGAAGGATACCATCTCAAAAATAGAATATGAATATTCTGTTAATTCTAAGATATCAAAATCCTTTTTATTGGGTAATGATAAGCGTTAACCGATGATTCATCATTACCTGAATAAGGAAGAAGAGTAGCTGATCGTAAGCAATTACACTCCAAATTCCTACTGGTGGAGAAAATCAAATTTATAATTAAGAAGGGAGATTTGTCATGCTATATGTTTTTATCATATTGTTAATAGCGGCTTTTATTTCTCAGAGGAAGAAGCTATATCAGGAGAAAAGAAACCTAGCGTTATTTCTTTTGTTTTCCATGACTGGAATTATACTGGGCATCGTTCATAACATCAGCCCTTATATACCAAGTATTGCCCTTAGGCTGGAAGAAATCATGAAATAAGCCGGATACCTCCTGGAGAAAATTCATACTCGGCATAGATTATATTTTAGGAAAGGCATGGTAGTATACATGAATAAGGAGGTTTCACTCCGACAAATTGCATACATGTTCCTGTTTCTCAGTATCTCTCCCATATTAAGACAGATACCGGCGGCCCTGGCTAAGGAAGCAGGAAGAAGCGGTTATTTAAGTCCCCTATGGTCCGTATTGGCTGTTATTCCCTTAACCGGTATCATATTACTGCTCATCAACGCTTTCCCGGGACTCAACATCTATGAAATCATGATACAGCTGATCGGAAACTTCATGTCAAAGCTTGTGATCCTGTTCTATTTCATCTGGTTTTTATTGGTTCTGGTTTCAAAGATCAATGTCTACTCTCTGACGCTGCAATTTACTCTGATGCCCAGAACCCGTTCTGAGTTACTGATGATTATTATGATAGCATTGGTTTATTATGCGTTACTAAGAGGGATGAAGACGGTATTCCGCTTTGCAGAATTTGCCCTGGGGCCGATCATTGGCTTCTTTGCTATTTTGATTATTTGTGCGTTGACGAGACTTAGGACAGATTATCTGCTCCCCGTATCCACGTTCCGACTACCGGAGACAATCTATGCTTCCGTTAATGTGATCTCTGTCGGTGGCTATATCGTCATTGCCCTGTTTTTCTCAGATAAATTAGGGATCTCGGTACCGAAGCAGCAGAAGAGGAAGCTTTGGTATGCGGCTCTAAGCTTTGTAGTACTCGCCTTTACCGTAACCTTATTTACCTTTGGTATCACAGGGGCAGCCCTAACAGCATATGTACCATTCCCATTTTATATTTCTGTGAAGAGCATCTCCTTCTTCAATGTGTTTGAGCGATTTGAGGTATTGGTGACCCTAATCTGTATTCTGTCCGATTTTATCACCATCTGTATCCTGGCAACCATGCTGGGCCGTTGCATCCAGTGGCTGTTCGGATTAAAGAACAGGGGAGGCTATCTCTTCCTGCCTCTGGCCATGACGATTTATTTTCTGACCTATCTCATCAGCAGTACACAGTTTGAATTTGACTTCCTATATCGCTATATCATAGTGAACCTGAACCTGATTTTTCAATATGTCATCCCCTTCCTCTTAGGCTTCGTATGCCTGATCAAGAGAAAGAAAATTAAACAGCAGTATTGATGAGGAGAAGTCATATTACCTAAATAAACAGAAGACCTATCATAAGAATAGAGGAAAGGAGCTGTTTCAAAATAGCATAAAAAGATATACATGACTATAATGAAACAGCCCCTTGATTCTGGATTGCTTCTATGAACTTCATATCATTTCGAACAGGCTATCGAACTATTCATAAATATGGATCTTAAACTCATCATCATTATACTGATATTTGCTGCGATTGATATAATGCTCGGCGATTGGATCCACAAACTGATACACTCTGTTATATTCCTTGGTTTCCGGGTCCTTCTCCGTGACGCAACGGTTCCGCTGCAGGAAGAGGATCAGGCTGTAGCAGTCAATCCAAATTTCATTTACACTTTCCTTCTGGGATTCATCAAAAATAAGCTGCATTCCGAAATGCAGATGGGGGGTCTGAATATTATTTGCATTCTCTGAGGAGCTGTAGCCGGACCTGCCAAGGTAGCCGATTACATCACCGGACTGAACGATGGAGCCAACCTCAAGGGACTTGTTAAATGGGAAATTCTTTCTTAAATGAGCGTAATAATAATACCTCTTCCGATCAAAGCTTCGAATTCCGATTCTCCAGCCGCCATACATATTCCAACCCAGTGCTTCCACAGTACCGGATTCTACAGCAACAATAGGGGAGCCTACCTGGCCCATCATATCATGCCCCAGGTGCTTTCTTTTATATCCGTAGCTTCGGGATACACCAAAATCGTCAAAATGACTGTAGGGATAATTCTTCGCAATCGGCAAAAATACCTTTAGACCATATTTGCTTTCCCACCTTTTACCGCCGGGGCTGGCTTCATCCGCAATCTCAATTTTATATTCACCTACCATTCCGCCCAGTACGGCAGAGTAGGCTTCGAAATAATACTCATAGTATTTCATACCCTCTGTAAGGGAATCAACGGTTTCTTCCTTGCTAAGTAACTTATTTGCCAGCTCAGTCATATGCTTTTCCTTGTACCGGGAGAAATCACCGCCATATTTGACACCCAGACAGGCCAATAGCTCAATCCAGTTTAAATGAATCTCCTTCTGATAGGTATCCACATCATAACGGTAGGCCTGTTCCAATGCCTTTGAACTAACATCAAAGCTAACCCATTTGATATACTTCTTCTCAGTATCATACATAGAGGTAAGGACGGTTGCATTCCTGTTAAAATCCTGATAAATGAGGAGGGAAGAGAATAGGAGCAAAATTAACAGCTCACATAATATGATATGTTTGGTTTTTATTTTAGAAAACATTGGAAACATCCTTGCAAGAAAACTTGTAACATTTTATGATTTCAGAAAAACAAGTATAACCATTATTCAAAAATGTCTCTTAGCATTTTTTTGTGATATTTTAAGTAGATATTTAATTGATCCTTCGAGGGATCAAAGGTAGCCAGTATAATCTCCTTCTGATTGCGAACACCTTTGCTCTCCAGTTGCTTTTGCAGCCATCGTTCGTTCTTTCCGGTGCTTTTTAAATTATCCTGCAATACTTTGCCATCGATAATCACGTTGGGAAGGGGAAGGGACTGTACAGGCTCCAGCTTAAAATCAGATGGAGTTGCCGGGCGGTACAGTGCCAGGGGTAATACACTGATCTTGCCGTTAATCTCCAGATAGATGGAATGCACCTCCTCTAAATCATAATAGCCACTGATTCTGCAGGCAGACAAGAGCTCATCCACATCCATTTTCGCTTTCAGTAGATTTTTCTCATAGATCTGGCCGTTCTGATACAGAAGATAAGCCTGTCCCTCAAAAAAGCGCCTTAGCATGATAGATTTACATGTGATCCATGAGATTAGGACGGTACTACCGGCAAAAATAATCATAGAAATCATAGGTTCTATGATACTGTCTGTGGACATAACGGCCATTTCACCGGCTACCGATCCGATAGCTATACTACTGATGTAGTCAAACATACTGAGCTGAGACATTTCCCTATTTCCCATGAGCTTGGTAAGAACAAAGAGCATAACAAGGGAAACCACGGTAGATAATATGATCTTCAAGATATCCATAGCATAATCCTCCTAGGTGTGTAAGAGGCTACAAGCCTCTATCGTTTCACAGTTGTAGTGAATTGATATTAGCATTTACAAAAGATGAAAAAATATGAATCCTTCTTGGAATGGTTTCATGGGTATGCTAGAATAAATGTAGAAGCATGGTATTCATTTGATACCGATTGATCGCAATATATAGGAAGCACAGGAAGAATCATAGGAGGATCGTATGAAGGAGAACCATAGAAGCGTTGGGAAGTTAATGCTAGCCCTCGGAATCATCGGATTAATTGTGCTTTTACTAACCATAGCCGTGCCACGGATCTACCAGCTTACCTCAGAGGGAGAGAAGGACAAGGGGTCTATCAACTCCGGAAGCAAACCTTCTACTGATGTAGAATATAAGAAGGAGAAGAATCCATTATTGACAGAGAACTCAGAGGGACCTTCGGCTGTCATTCAGAAGGACCATTTGAATGAGAAAAGGGACGAGCCAAAGGATGTGCCAAAGGAAGAGCTACAGGACGAGCCAAGGGATGAGCAAGGGGATGAATTCACCGATGGGACAAAGGAGGAGATTAAGGAAGGTGAGGGAAAGCTAATTGTTATTGATGCCGGACATCAAGAGAAGGGAAATAATGAACAGGAGCCCATCGGACCCGGTGCACAAATCAGTAAGGCGAAGGTATCCTCAGGAACAGTGGGAATTAGTACCGGACTTCGGGAATATGAGTTAAACCTTACGGTATCCATGAAGCTTAAGGAGGAATTACTCCACAGGGGATACCGGGTCATTATGATCAGGGAAACGCATCAGGTAAACCTATCCAATTCGGAACGTGCTGCCATAGCCAATGAAGCAAAAGCGGATGCATTTCTCAGAATCCACGGGAACAGTAGTAATAATACCAAGGTAAAAGGGGTTTTGACCATCTGCCAGACCAAAGCAAATCCCTATCAAGCAGAATTATATCAGGTAAATAAAAGACTATCGGAAAAGATATTAGAGGGAATGGTAGCGAAAACCGGTGCCAAGAATAGGGGAGTATGGGAGACGGATTCCATGAGCGGCATCAATTGGTGTTATGTACCGGTAACCATTGTGGAAATGGGTTATCTATCGAATCAGGAGGAGGATGAGCTTCTGGCGACAGAAAGCTACCAGGACAAAATCGTCCTGGGAATCGCAGACGGCTTAGACGCCTTCTTTGAAGAGGATTAGCGGACGCTCTGTTGGACTTGATCGATACTAGGGAGGCTTAGCTTTGTACAATTGAAAAGACTGCCGTACAAGGTACGACAGTCCCTCATCACTATTCCTCGATATCAATTACACTGACTGGGCAGCCATCTCTGGCATCTATGGCTCTGTCTCGGCAATTTTCCGGGATCTCTCCCTCAATTGCCTCAGAAACATCATTTTCGTTATAGTGAAATACCTCGGGGCATACATCAATGCATAAACCACAGCTGATGCAACCGTCCTGGTCAACCGATGCTTTCATGGATTTACTCCTTTCCATCTAATCTTACAAGGTTATTATGCAATGATTGAATGTAAATTATTCCTCAGATGGTATGAGAAAAATACGAAGCCTTGACAGTGGTGGAAGATAAGGATACGATAGGTTCAGCAATCATAAGGTCCATTGTGAACTTGCGAAAGATGAATTCATTGCTGTCATAAGCAATAGGGAGGTTTATATGGAAAAAGAATTTTTCCCGGCAGGGAATATGCTCTATCCGATTCCTGCAGTGATGGTAAGCTGTGCAGGAAAGGAAACAGCACCGAACATCATAACTTTAGCTTGGGCAGGTACAGTATGCAGTAATCCGCCCATGGTTTCCATATCAATTCGGAAGGAGCGTTATTCCTACGATATTATAAAAAATTGCGGAGAATTTGTCATCAACCTCGTGACAGAGGAGCTGACTTATGCAGCAGACTATTGCGGAGTCAGGTCCGGACGGGAAATTGATAAGTTCAGTCAAATGAAATTGACACCGGTGATGGGGAAGCTTACGATGGCACCCATGATTGCGGAAGCCCCCGTGAACATTGAGTGCAGAGTCAAGGATATCATTCCTTTGGGATCCCATGATATGTTTCTGGGTGAGGTAATCAGTGTTGCGGTAGATCCGCGATATATGGATGAGAAGGGGAAATTCCATTTAAACCAGTCCGGGCTGATTGTGTTTTCTCACGGGGAATATTATGGCTTGGGTAAATATATTGGAAAATTCGGCTATTCTGTGCAGAAACCAAAGACCGGAAAGAAAAGGCCCAAGGGCAAATAGGGATTTAAGCAGAGGCTATTAGAATTATGAGCCAATATCATAGGTTAAGGGCTGCTTTCGCAGCCCTTAACCTATACTCACTATTTTCCTATTCCATGGATTTCTGTTGCATCAAAGTAATCCAATAAACGTACCGGAGGCTCCAGTACCTCTCTGCCAACAAAGAGACTTCTGTCCGGCTTAATCATAATGGCCCACTTAACAAGAGATATGGTACCATTGATGATTTCCAGTGCCGTAATACTGCGGGGATGGATACAGCTGCCATCGTTAAAGTACATGGTCTGCCCCGGCTTCGGAAAAACAGGACGGTGGGTATGTCCACAGATGATCATTTGCTTCTCCTTTTTAGACCATTCCTCCAGTCTTTTCTCTACCGTATTTTTTAACTCATTATTCTTTGCTGCACTGGTCGGATCCCTGATCCCAATTAGCTCCAGGGGACGCCAGAGGTATCGGACCAAGAAACGGGATAACCTCCAAAAGGTATCATTTAGGATATCTGCCTGATGGCCATGGGTAAGAAAGATCCGATATCCGCTATCCCCATAGTCCAGAACAATACCCTCCGGTATCACAATACCGGGAAATAGGGCTGTAGTAGATTTTAAGCTTTCGCAATAAAAGGAATTACATTTTGTTTTTGCATATTTCGGATCCCTCTTGACGATGTCATGATTACCATATAGCATATAAAACCTGCCTGCACGGTAAAATTGAGACATCAGCCAGAAGGCATCGCTATGGGTCTGAATAATCAGATCAATGCTTCGATTCTCCCAGAGCTCATCACCATCCCCGAGTTCAATATACGTATAACCCCGTTCATAATAGAAGGTAAGGGCAGCAAAGAATAGATTCTGGTTATCCAGGAAGTTATCAGACCATCCTCCTACTCCTCTGTGGCAATCACTCATAATTACAATTCTTGATTGATCATTAAAGGGTATTATGGCTGAAGAAGAGAGCACCTGGGATAAACGCTTTGCAGTAGACATGGATCACCCTCCCTATTCAACCTCTTGCTTCTTAACATATCCTTGAATCTTATTGTAGGAATCATATACCTCCCGGGGTTTCCCCATATCGAGGATCTGACGATACATGTTTGGAGATTCTTTTTTAACAATTACAAGCTTATCCAGTGTATCTGAGTAGTATGAAGTCAGATAATGATAAGCCTCACAGAAGGATTTGTTATTCTTCTGCATCAGCTTCTCAATGATCTTAGTCCGTGTATGAGGCTGTGGGGTGTGGGGCTTATCAAAACGGATCCAGACTCTTCTTCCCCTGACAGCGAATTCCTCATCGGTATAACCGACCTTCATCAATGCTTCTCCGAATACATAGGCCATCCGGTGGTCATAGAGATCCATGATGATATCCATGGATAGCTCCTCCGGCCATGAAAATTCGCCCAGCTTGAAGCCGGTAATCCACCAATGATATGCACTTCTTGTAAAGAGAAGGTTACCGTTCTTACGGAAGGCGAAGGACATATTGATCCGGTTCTCATCCCGTAAGGCATAGTAAAAGGTACCATTGAATATCCCGGGGATATTTAAATTAGGTCCGGTGGTATAATACATGCCGACTTCTCCTCCGGTTGTCATTCCATATTGACCCTTCCAGAACTCAATGAGGTATTTTACTCCGTTATATTCAAAAGGTATCGGTTCACAATCAATGATCATACTAAGGGCGGCACTTGCCTCATCATAAAGTCTGCAATACCCGAAGCTTCTCTGCCAGCCGTTCATTAAGGAATAGAATAAATCCTGGTTAGGCTCATAGGAAAAACCAAAGGGCTGCAAATCCTCATTTAACTCAGCCAAGCGTTCCGGATTGGTCCCAATCACATCGGTTATGGGACGTGAAACCCGTTTCTCTTGCTCTTTTTTCTTTCTTTTTTTTGACTTTTTCCTTACTCTGCGAAAAAATAGTGAGGTAAAGAGCAATAATAGTAACAGACCAATGACAGTCAATACCTTATTCTCCAGATAAAAGGCCCACAAGGCAGAAGCACTGATGATCCCGGCTATTTCTGCCGGTAAAGATAGCATAAAATCAACTCCCTTCTTATTGCTATATATCATCATATTCCGGGAGGCATGCAGTTGTTAAAGATATTTTCTGTCTGCTGGGGTGCATTGACATCTATAAAAAAAAGATTATAATGGGTACAATAAGGAAATGACCTATAGATTTGAGGAGATAATTATGAGCGACCAATGCAATTCAGACTGTAATTCCTGCGGAGCTGACTGCTCCGGCAGGAAAGAAAAGAAGGTGGATTTCAGCCTTCAACCCCATGAAATGAGCAGTATAAAGAAGGTAATCGGAGTGGTGAGTGGTAAGGGTGGTGTCGGTAAGTCCCTGGTTACATCCCTGTTAGCCGTTACGATGAACAGGAGAGGCTACCATAGTGCCATCCTGGATGCAGATATCACCGGGCCTTCCATACCAAAAGCCTTTGGTTTGAAGGAGAAGGCGAAGGGTAATGAGCTGGGCATTTTCCCTTCCAGAAGTAAAACAGGTGTAGATCTTATGTCCATTAATCTACTACTGGATAATGAGACTGATCCGGTGGTCTGGAGAGGTCCGGTCATTGCCGGTACAGTGAAGCAATTCTGGACTGATGTCATCTGGAGCGATGTGGATTTTATGTTTGTAGATATGCCACCGGGTACCGGTGATGTTCCTCTTACAGTATTTCAATCCCTGGCGGTGGACGGAATCATAATCGTTACCACACCGCAGGAGCTGGTATCCATGATTGTAGGGAAAGCAGTAAAAATGGCTGAAATGATGAATATACCGATTCTTGGTATTGTTGAGAATATGTCATATTTTAAGTGTCCGGATTGTGACAAGGAATATACAATTTTCGGAGAGAGTCATTTGGAGGAGACAGCAAACAAACACCGGATTCCTATCGCCGTTAAGCTTCCAATCGATCCGAAATTCGCAGCAGCCTGCGATAAGGGTATGATAGAGCTGTTTGAGGCTGATCACCTGGACCCGTTGGCAGACTTTTTAATTACTCATTTAGATCGTAAGGAATAAGCAACACCAATTGAAAGCCGAATCATGGATCATGACTGTAGGAGGATGCGCTGCATCCTCCTATGTTGAATGGTTGCTAGCATTTGACACGGGGAAGGCCCGACAAACTTGACTTTTTCGTATGTAGGGATTAAGATATGGAATATATGTTTCACGAGCTATTGTTACATAGGAAAGAGATCAGTGATTTAGTACTGGAGAAAGCCACATGAAAAAAAATGATAAAATATTAATAGGAGTTATCCTATTGCTTGGAATTCTCACCTGGCTGGTCATAGCCATAACGAAGCAGGAGGGCAGTAAGGTCAGGGTTACAGTGGATGGTAAGGAGTATACGGTGCTTAGCCTGAGTAAGGATACCTCCTATACCGTTGAGCTGGAGAATGGGGAGTGGAATACCTTCGTTATTCAGGATGGGCACGTTGATATGACCGAGGCCAGCTGTCCGGATAAGCTATGTGTTCACCACAGCGACATCAGCTATCAAAATGAAACCATTGTTTGTCTGCCAAACAAGGTGGTTCTTCAAATCATTGGTGGCAAGGAAAATGCTGTGGATGCAGTAGCCAAGTAATGATTAATTAAAGGAGTATGCATGAAATCTAAGAAAATAGCAACCTATGGACTCTTGATTGCTTTGGCCTTTATTTTTTCTTATGTCGAGAGTTTGTTTCCGATGCCTTTTGGAGTTCCGGGGATGAAGCTTGGCCTTGCAAATCTGGTTGTAATTAGCGCCTTATATGGAATGGGCTGGAGGGATGCGTTCGTTTTGTCCGTTATTCGGATCCTTCTGGTGGGCTTCACCTTTCGGGATCCCAATACAATGCTTTTTAGTCTGGCAGGCGGTATCCTAAGCTGGCTTATGATGGTTATATTTAAGAAAAGTAAGATGTTTAGTATGGTAGGGGTCAGTATCATTGGCGGAGTCTCCCATAACATTGGGCAAATCGCCGTGGCGATCGTGTATGTAAGTAATCTCAATCTGGTTTACTATCTGCCGGTATTATTGGTGTTCGGCGCGGTGACCGGCTCTTTGATTGGAATCCTGGGTGCCATGATCGTGAAAAGATTAAAAAGAATCATGACTGTGTAGAACTTGTTCCACTGGGACGGATCGAATGAACTTACAGATATCTAATATTTTTGCGGAAATTGGTCGATTGATCTATGGGATAGTTATTCTATTTTATGAGGATGGATCATCACAAGCTGTACGGATCTGTGATATGATCTGCGGAGATCGATCGTTCAATTACTACGATACTTATTTTACGAGTATGGGGGATGAAAATGGCAAAGCTATATTTTAAATACGGGGTAATGGGTAGCTCAAAAACAGCACAGGCATTGATTACGAAGTTTAACTATGAAGAGAGAGGCATGACTGTATGGCTTGTTAAGCCACAGATTGACAACAGGGACGGAGAGCATCAGATTAAATCCAGAATTGGTTTGTCCTCACCGGCTTATGAGCTTGAGTATCATGAGAATATCTATGAAACCTTCCAAGGCCTGAATCAGAAGATCGATGTCATAATAATAGATGAAGCCCAGTTCTTATCTGAGGACCAGGTGGACAAGCTCTCCCTGATTGTAATAGAGTTCAATGTTCCTGTCCTATGCTTTGGACTCAGGACGGATTTCAGGACAAAGACCTTCCCCGGCAGTAAAAGATTATTGGAAATTGCCGATTCCATTACAGAAATCAAAACCATATGCTCCTGCGGGAAGAAGGCTACCGTCAATGTCCGGAGGGATTCTACCGGCAGAATTATTACCGAGGGAGAACAGATTCTGATCGGGGGAAATGATACCTATACGCCGATGTGTTACCAATGCTTTATTGAAGGACTGAAGAGACAGGGATAGGTCTGTTTTTGAAAATGAATATTAATAAAAAATGAAAAACATGTAGGTTCCTCTGCATGTTTTTTTATTCTTAGGAATGACTTGTTTGCCAAAGATTCCTCAGAGAAAATAGATGCTTGAATAAAAATTCAGGATGATTGACAGTTTAATCATTTTCGTATTTTAATCAATATTTTGTAGTAAACAGTTGAAATATCCGTCAGATTTAGTATAATTATTATGTCGGTAGAAACCGAACAAATGTAGGAGGAACAGATATGAAAAAAATTATATCATTATTATTAGTCTTCGTTCTTGCCTTAGGCTTATTCTCAGCTTGTGGCTCCAAAGAAGACGATAAGAAGGACAACCTGAATGGAACTGTCAAGCAGGAGGACAAAAAGGACGATAAATCTGACGACAAAAAGGCAGAGGATAAGAAGGACGAGACCGCTGTCGGAAGTGCTGGCGATGATGGTAAGTTTGAAATCGCTTTGATTACGGACAAGGGTAACATTGATGACAAATCCTTCAACCAGGGTTCCTGGGAGGGCGTTGTAGAATTTGCTACAGCAAATGGTTACTCCCATCAGTATTATAAGCCGGAAGAGGCATCCGATGCAGGATACCTGGCGTCAATCGATCTGGCTGTTCAGGGTGGTGCAAAGGTTATCGTAACACCCGGTTTCCTGTTTGAGGTACCGATTTTTGAAGCACAGAACTTATACCCCGAGGTAAAGTTCATCCTTCTGGATGGTGCACCCCATACTGCTGACTATTCAACCTTTGAGACTAAGGCAAATGTAGCAAGCGTTATGTATGCGGAAGAAGAGTCCGGTTATCTGGCAGGCTATGCTGCAGTTAAGGATGGCATGAAGAAGCTGGGTTTCATGGGCGGTATGGCAGTTCCTGCAGTACAGGCTTTCGGATACGGTTTCTTACAGGGTGCACAGGATGCAGCTGCTGAATTAGGCCTGGCAGATGGCGAAGTAACAGTAACCTATCACTATACCGGAAACTTTGATGAGAATGATACCAACAAGGCAACCGCAAAGACCATGTATCAGGAAGGTACGGAAGTAATCTTTGCCTGTGGCGGTTCTGTAGGTAAGAGTGTTATGGCAGCGGCTTCCGAAGCAGGAGCTAAAGTTATCGGTGTTGACGTTGACCAGAGATACGATAGTAACACAGTAATTACCTCCGCTACCAAGGGTCTTGGAGCATCCGTTATTCAGGTGCTTGAGGCAATCTATAAGACCAATACCTGGGACACCTTCTCCGGTAAGACAACATATTTTGATGCAACCAACGGTGGTGTAGGTCTTCCTACCGAGGTTATTGGCGATGCCAGTGCAAATGCCTTTGACAGATTTACATCCTTTGATAAAGCTGCCTATGATCTAGTGTATGCAAAGCTTGTAAATGGAAGCGTAGACCCTATCCGTACAATTACTGTTGAGGATGCCAGCGGTGTTGCTACTGCAGAAGAGCTTGTTAGCGGTTTGAACTTAAGCAAGTTAGTTGTTCAGGTTAGATAGTAGTCACTATAGATCATAGCAGACATATTGTCCAAGCCTAGACAAGGGGAAAGATGATTGTCTTTCCCCTTTTTTATAACTTGAAGGATTCATCAGTTATGCTGGCATCTTTATGTAACATAATCAAATCAATACCTCCGGCCAGCCAGGATTCATTCCTGTCATTGTATCAGCTTAAGCTGATCCTTTCTTTCCTATGGGAGGAAGCCGTTGGGCTTGGATAGATCAATAGATTGGATCGCAGATTTATTCATAGGATAGTTTACCGGCTTAAGATTGTTTCGAATGAAAATATATAATAACTTTATGGAAGAGGTTAACGTGGAAAACTATATTATTGAAATGATTGGTATCACAAAAGAATTCCCGGGTATCGTGGCAAATGACGATATCACCTTAAGGCTTCGTAAGGGAGAGATCCATGCACTTCTTGGGGAGAACGGTGCCGGTAAATCTACTCTGATGAGCGTTTTATTCGGTCTTTATAAAGCTGAAAAGGGTGAGATCAGAAAGAACGGACAAGCCGTGAAGATCAGTAATCCAAACGATGCGAATGCCTTAGGCATCGGTATGGTTCATCAGCACTTTAAGCTGGTGGATATCTTTACCGTATTAGAAAATATTATACTCGGTGTTGAACCGAAGAAGCTGGGTTTCATTCAGAAAAATGAAGCCAGAGAAAAGGTGATTGCCTTAAGTGAGCAGTATGGACTTAAGGTTAATCCGGATGCCTATATTGAGAAGATCTCCGTAGGAATGCAGCAGCGTGTTGAAATCTTAAAGATGCTTTATAGAGAAAATGATATTCTAATCTTTGATGAGCCGACTGCCGTGCTTACTCCGCAGGAAATTGATGAGCTGATGGATATTATGCGGGGATTTGCAAAGGAAGGGAAATCCATCCTATTTATCACACACAAATTAAACGAGATCATGGCTGTTGCTGACCGCTGTACTGTTCTACGAAAAGGAAAATGCATCGGCACAGTTGACATAAAGGATACCTCAAAGGAAGAGCTTTCACGAATGATGGTAGGCAGAGATGTCAACTTCATCGTTGATAAGAAGGAAGCGATGAAGAGAGAGGTGGTACTGTCCGTCAGAGATGTTACCGTACCCTCCCAGACTCATAAGAACAATGCGGTGAAAAATGTCTCCTTTGATGTTCATGCAGGTGAAATTGTCTGCCTGGCCGGAATTGACGGAAACGGACAATCCGAATTTGTTGCCGCCCTGACAGGTTTGGAGAAGCTGAGCAAGGGGAATATGACCTTGTGCGGCAGGAATATAACAAAGGCCACTATTCGTACAAGATCCAAAACGGGAATGAGCCATATCCCCGAAGACAGGCATAAGCATGGTCTGGTACTGGATTATTCCCTGGAGGAGAATATGGTCCTTCAGAGATATTGGCAGCCTGAATTTAAAAATAAGGGCTTTATCCGTAAAAAGAAGATGCGTTCCTATGCGGAGCGTCTGATTGAGCAATATGATGTTAGAAGCGGTCAGGGACCGGTGACGGTTACCAGAAGTATGTCAGGCGGTAATCAACAGAAGGCAATTGTTGCCAGAGAGATTGATAAGGAACATCGTCTGCTGGTAGCAGTACAACCGACGAGAGGGCTTGATGTCGGAGCAATTGAGTACATTCACCGGCAGCTGGTAGCAACACGAGACGCAGGCAAGGGAGTATTATTGGTTTCCCTTGAGCTGGACGAGGTCATGAATGTCAGTGACCGAATTCTGGTCATGTATGAGGGTGAGATTGTCGGAGAGTTGGATCCTAAGAAAACTACCGTTCAAGAGCTGGGCCTTTATATGTCCGGAGCAAAGCGGGATGTCAATTAATCTAAGGGAAGGAATGTATGCAGTGTGACTTTTATGGATAAGGTGAATTATTATTTAAAAAAGCTTACGAAAAGTAAGGGGTTTTCAGCATTCACCTCTGCGCTTTTGGCGATAGCCCTTGGCTTAATCATTGGATTTATCGTTATGGTGATCGCAGGGTCAGAGAAGGCTGGGATAGGCTTCAGGACAGTTTTGACCGGAGGCTTTCGAAAGCTCGGTGATGTGTTCTATTTTGCCACACCGATTATGATGACAGGTCTTGCCGTCGGCTTCGCCTTCAAGATGGGATTGTTTAATATCGGTGCATCGGGACAGTACACCATGGGAATGTTCTTTGCCATGTATGTGGGCTTTATGTTTCCTATGGATCCCCGAATTCACTGGATAGCCTGTATTCTGGCAGGTATGATCGGCGGAATGCTGTGGGGAATCATCCCCGGCTTCTTCAAGGCATTTCTGAATGTAAATGAGGTTATTACCTCGATTATGTTCAATTATATTGGTATGTATCTGGTGGACATGTGGATCAGGGGAAATAAAAAAATGTATGTTGCCATGATGACGAGAACAGCATATTTGCCCTCCTCTGCACAGATTCCTTCCCTTGGAGTGAAGGGCTCAAATGTAAATATCTCGATTTATTTTGCAATTATACTGGCAATTATCCTGTTTGTCGTTCTGAATAAGACCACCTTTGGCTATGAGCTAAAGGCAACGGGCTATAATAAGCATGCCAGTAAATATGCAGGTATGAATGGAACCAGAAATATCATCTACACCATGGTAATTGCAGGAGGACTGGCAGGGCTTGGTGGTGCCTTCTACATTCTTGCACCGACAGCAATCAAGGGTAGCAGCATGACCTATGAACCGATTAATGTAATCGCTGCCAACGGCTTTAACGGTATTGCTGTAGCATTGCTTGGTAACTCCAGTCCAATCGGTATTGTTTTCTCCGCATTATTCATCTCCCATATCCAGAGAGGCGGAACACTGACCAGCCTTTACGGATTTAAGCCGGAGATCATTGATATCGTAATTGCTGTTATTATATACTTTTCAGCCTTCTCCATGCTGATGAAGACAGCAGCCGGAGCCTTCCTAAAAAAGGCCAGACTGCATATAGGGCGGTCTGATGGGAAACCCGGAGTCACTACTCCGGAACAGCCATTAAAGCCCGGAACCGATCTTCCTGACCAAGCGGCAAGGACGGAGAACGAAGAAGCAGCAGACTCAGATGTATCCCATACCCAGGAAGAAGCAGCGGGCACAGAGATAGCCGATACCCGGGATGGTGCCGGGACCCGGTTATCAGTAGCTGATGACAGTAAAATAGCTGAGAAGGAGGCGAAGTAACATGGATAATCTATATTATCTGATACAAAATGCACTTCCGGTTGCAATCGCCTTACTGTTGGTGGCTCTCGGAGGAATGTTCAGCGAACGGAGTGGTGTCATCAATATTGCTCTGGAAGGAATTATGCTGTTTGGAGCTTATATCGGATGTATCTTCGTATATAATATTGAGAAAACCAATCTAGATTTGAATCCACAGGTGATTCTCCTGCTGGGAATGGTAATTGCAGGAATTGCAGGAATAGTATTTTCCTTACTATTATCACTGGCAGCCGTCAATATGAAGGCAGATCAAACCATCGTAGGAACCTCTCTGAATATGTTGGTACCTGCAGGGGTGCTATTATTCTCTAAGATGTTCTTCGGTAGTGATGGAGTAACCACGGATACCTACTTCTACATCAAGGAAGTTCCTGGGTTAAGTAAGATTCCTGTCCTTGGCAGAATGTTCTTCCAGAATACTTATCTCAGCGTCTACATCGGATTTTTCTTATTAATTATCGTTACCATTGTCTTCTATAAAACAAGCTTTGGACTTCATCTCAGAGCCTGCGGTGAGCATCCTCAGGCAGCTGATTCTGTGGGTATTAATGTATACCGGATGAGATATGCAGGAGTAGGCCTCTCTGGAGCACTTGGCGGTATCGGTGGATTCTTCTATGCTGTCGGTATCATGAATGGGGATGCCAATGGTCACACCGGTGTGGCGGGCTTTGGTTTCCTGGCTCTGGCAGTAATGATATTCGGTCAGTGGAAGCCAATCCGAATACTGGTAGCTGCTTTGTTCTTTGCATTCCTGAGAACACTGGCTTATTCTGTATCCCTGTTCCCGTTCCTTGCAAAGCTGAAGCTGGATCAGACCTATTATAAGATGTTGCCCTATATCGCAACCATGGTGGTATTGGCCTTTACCTCAAAGAAATCCAGAGCACCGAAGGCTGAAGGTATCCCATATGATAAGGGAATGAGATAGAAACTTTTATTTAATATTAGAAACCATAAAAAATGTAGCCTCGGCTACATTTTTTGTTTTAAAAGAATGTTATGATTATTACCATAAAAGATATCATAATTGAATTGTCAAACTTGAAAAAATCAAGTTTAAAAGTAAAACATCAAAGCTTAAACATCAATACTTAACACATCAATACTAGCAGCATCAAATTGAGACTTAGTAATATATGAGCACTCAAATAACGAATGGAAATTTAAACGAACAATGATAACCTAGAAATCGGGAGGATTAGAGAATGGTAAGACAGATGATTACTATCAATGAGGAATTATGTAATGGCTGCGGACTATGCATTAGTGCCTGCCATGAAGCCGCCATCGGATTAGTAAATGGGAAGGCAAAGCTTTTACGGGATGACTACTGCGACGGACTCGGCAACTGTCTTCCGGTTTGCCCAACAGGAGCAATCTCCTTCATAGAGAGGGAAGCGCTGGAATATAACGAAGAGGAAGTGAAAAAAAATCTGCAACAAAAGGAGCAGAAGGAAAGGGAAGAGGGAGGAAATGCAGATTCATTAGCAAAGGCACAGGTCCCGATACCGGCAGTAGCACCAGCATCCCTTGGAGGCTGTCCGGGCTCCAGAATGCAGACCATAAGCAGGGAGAAAGCTCCGGTGGAATCGAAGCAGGAGCAGAAGGAGAGGGTGATACCCTCCCAGTTAAGACAATGGCCGGTACAGATTCAACTGGTTCCTGTCAATGCCCCTTATTTTGGCGGAGCGGACCTGTTGATCGCAGCGGATTGTACCGCTTATGCCTACGGTAACATCCATCAGTTTATGAAGGATAGGATCACCCTAATCGGCTGTCCGAAGCTGGATGATACGGATTATGCAGGAAAGCTGACCCAGATCCTTATGAACAATGACTTTAACAGCATTACCGTTCTTCGTATGGAGGTTCCCTGCTGCGGTGGCATCGTCCATGCGGTTAAGACTGCGATGCTAAACTCCGGTAAGGTGATCCCCTGGAGGGTAATAACTATATCAACGGATGGTTTGATTTTGGAGTAAGCGAACCAAGATAATATGATGACAATTGTAGCATCCCTGCGATTTTCTCATATGATTATGATATAAGGAATAAGGAAAGAGGGTTGTTATGGAGGATTATCAAGCAAAACGAATGCCTCTGATCGGCGATATGGCACCCGCCTTCCACGCAAGAACCACCCAGGGAGAAATTGATTTTCCCAAGGATTATTGCGGTAAATGGGTTGTTTTCTTTTCCCATCCCGGTGATTTCACACCGGTTTGCACGACAGAATTTATGACCTTTGCATCAATGATGAAGGAATTCAAGGAATTGAACACCGAACTGCTTGGTTTATCGATAGATACCATTTATGCTCATATTGCATGGCTAAGAAAGATACAGGAGCTGGCTTGGAAGGACCTGAAGCATATGGAGATTACCTTCCCCCTAATTGAGGACATAAAAATGGAGATTGCAAGTAAGTATGGTATGATTCATCCGAATATGTCCAGCACGCAGACAGTAAGGGCAGTATTCATCATTGATCCTGAGGGAAAAATCAGAGCGATCCTATACTATCCGGCTACTACAGGACGAAATATTGAGGAGCTGAAGCGCATGGTCATTGCACTACAGAAGGCGGATTGTGAGGGGGTAGCGACACCGGCGAACTGGATGCCCTGTGATGATGTGATCCTACCACCACCGGGCTCCTTAAGTGCTGCCAGGGAGAGAATGGAACGGCTTGACAGAGACAGATATTGTCTTGACTGGTTCCTTTGCTTTCAACAATCCGGCTGTACTCCCTGCGAGCAGGATTATCAACCGCAGATACCGGAATATTATTCAAGGCGCCAGGGAAGAGGAAGCTATTATTATAGTAGATGAACTGAGAATAAGGAAAGCTCCTATTCCTTTCAAGTGATTACTTTAAAGGGTTGATGAAACAGAGAGAAACAGTATTCTGATGATTGACAGTCAGCCATCCCGAAGCTATAATGTCAATGATGTTGGTAGTATGAATTCTTTTACGGCAGATAAAGGGTGGATGAACATGAATAGACAAAAACAAGGAACAATCTCAAAACTTGCCTTATTTGGAGCTTCCCTCATATGGGGGAGCTCCTTCCTCATAATGAAAAACTCAGTGGATGCCATTGAACCCCATTTTCTCTTAGGGATCCGGTTCACCATTGGTTGCCTATTGCTGTGTTTATTGTTTCACCGCAGGCTGAAGAGCTTAAACCGCTCATATTTTTTCAGAGGCGGACTGATCGGTCTGTTACTTTTTTTAGCCTATAGTCTGCAGACCATAGGACTTACGGATACGACACCGGGTAAGAATGCCTTTCTGACCGCAATTTATTGTGTGCTCGTTCCCTTCCTGTACTGGGTAGTGGATCGAAAGAAGCCCGATGCTTATCACTTAGCTGCTGCCTTTATCAGTATTGTGGGCATCGGTCTGGTATCGATTGACAGCAACCTGACGATCCGGTTTGGGGATGCCTTTACTCTGGCTGGAGGCTTCTTCTATGCGGCTCAGATGGTAGCAGTAGCTAAGTTTGGGAGGGACCGAGATCCGGTGTTGATTACCATCCTTCAATTTGGTTATGCAGCCCTATTCTCCTGGGCAGTAGCGATATTCAAGGAGGATATGGTGCTTCCCATGAATGCTGGCGTCCTTGCCGGAGTCCTATATCTGTCCGTATTTGCCACTGCCGTTGCTCTTCTCCTGCAGAATGTTGGACAGAAGTACACAAGTCCGGCACCGGCAGCCGTAATCCTAAGCCTGGAGTCAGTCTTCGGGGTATTATTTTCTGTAATCTTTTATCGGGAAAAGGTTAATTTAAAGCTCTTGATCGGTTTTCTATTCATCTTCCTCGCTGTAATTATTTCTGAGACGAAGCTAAGCTTCTTAAAAAAGAAGCAATAAAAGATATCCTGTGATATGACGCATAATCACAGGATATTTTAAATTGATTTCCATCTATTCATCCGGTTTTTGGGGAAGGAAAGGGTGAAACAATCAGGCCAGCAGATGTTCCTCAATGATTTCCGTTACCCCATCCTCCTTGCAGCTGCGCTTTGTAATGAGATCAGCGGAAGCCTTTACGGTATCCAGGGCATTTTTCATCGCTATGCCGAGTCCTGCCATCTGAAGCATTGAGATATCATTCTCCCCATCTCCGGCAGCAATCGCCTGAGATAAGGGATAGCCATGCAGCTTACAGACATATTCTATGCCGAGGCCCTTACTGGCATAGATGGAGGTGAATTCCAGGGTATGGAGGCTGGAGAATTCTGCATTCAGGATTCCCTGAGTCAGGTGTAAGGCCTCCTGTAGATAAGCCTCCAGCTTAGCACGGTCCCTACAGAGCAGGAAGAATTTTAAGGGGATTTCCTTTATTCCAAGATCAGAGGCTGTTATATCCACCAGATGGCAGTCACAGCCTTCCTTGTGATACCATTCAAATTGATAATCATTATAATTAAAGTAAACGAGATTCTCTGTATATACATGGCAGGTAATTTGATACTCATAAGCCTTTTTGAATAAATATTTTGTCTGTTCCAGAGGAATGGGAGCCGTATGTAAGGTCCTTCCGGTTGCGTTTTCAACAATATGTGCTCCATTGAGTGCGACAGTGTAGGAAGCACCAAATTTATCCAGCTTTAGTTCCTTCACAGTTCTAAGCAGCATATCCTTATTTCTGCCTGAGGCGATAGATATTTTCTTGCCGGCTCTCATTGCTTTTAATATGGCTTCTTTGTTTTGTTCAGATATCTGATTAGGTTCCTGCTTCAGGGTGCCGTCCACATCCAGAAATAATAATTCGTAATTCATGTCAGTTCCTTTCTGTTCCGGGTCATTTGTATGATCTGTCCATAATGGATATTATTATATACGATAAACTGAAGAATTCCTATAGTAAAAGCGGAAAAATTCAAATTGCTTCGAAAATCGTTTCATAAAAGGCTTCATAAATTCCTCTTCATAAACCGCTTCATTAACATTTAGAATTAAAACATTGGTTCGTCACCGATCCTGCAATGTTACATAAAATAAGGTATAGGAATCACTTTGCACTGCGCAGGCAGATTTTGCCGGTCCACAGTACAATCTGAACAGGCGGCGGACAGTATGGATCAATAGATGTTGACCCATGCATAGATCGTGCAGCCGGGCTGTAATACAGCAGCGGGTAAACCTACAGGACCTGCGGGACAGTTGTATATCACAATACATCTGTGCCGTAGGTCTTTTTTATGTGGTCTTAACCACAGATAAGGGGGAATAAATTGGAGCGTCCGATGGGCTTAACTACGAATCAGGTAAAGGAATTACAGAAAATCTATGGCCGAAATGTCATTGTTAAGAATAAAAAGAGAAGACGAAAGGGTAAACTGCTTCCTATTCTGGCAGAACCGATCTATCTGCTTTTGGTAGGTGCAGCTCTTATCTACTTTTTTCTCGGAGAGATGACGGATGGCATCATCATGATATTTTTTGTACTGTTTGTCATAGGAATCGATCTTCTTCAGGAGCTTAGGACGGGAAACGCCCTGAAAAAGCTGAGGAACCTATCAGAACCCATGGTAAAGGTCATACGGAATGGGAGAGAGACTGATATTCAAAGTGCTGAGCTGGTTCCAGGGGATATTCTATTGGTTTCAGAGGGGAGTAAAATTCCGGCAGATGGAAGCTTGCTCTATTCCAATGGCTTATGTGTGAATGAAAGTATATTGACCGGAGAAGCAGAGGGTGTATGGAAACAGAGGGGAAGAGATTATTGCTATGCTGGTACGATGGTGATTCTGGGAAACGGTATGGTTCTTGTGGAGAGGACAGGAAATGCTACGAATTTCGGGCAAATTGCTGATCGACTGGAGCAGCTTCAACCGGAAGCAAGCCCATTGCAGAGACAGATGAGGAGACTGGCCGTAAAATTTACGAATCTTGCCGCCATTCTATTTCTCCTGGTTGGATTGGCAACCTTTTATAATCGAAGGGAGCTGCCGTTAGGACAACGGTTGATGGAGAGCTTTCTGTCAGGAGTAGTTTTGGCATTATCAATGGTACCGGGAGAATTTCCTGTCATTCAGTCAGTCTACCTCTCCATGGGGGCATTAAGATTAGCAAGAAAGAAGGCTCTGGTTCGCAGACTGTCAGCTGTGGAGACCCTTGGAGATGTATCGGTATTATGTATCGATAAGACAGGGACCATAACACAGAATCAGATGGAGGTGAAAGAATTCTATCCTATGGAGCAGGAGGAAAGTGGGTTATGCAGAGCTGTTGCCCTGGCCTGCAAGGAGGATACCTATGATCCCATGGAGGTTGCGATCCTTCAGTACTGCAAAATCAGGTGCAGCAAGGGATGCCTGATATCGGATTGTCTGAAGGCCTATACTCTGACCACTGATCAGGGCAGATTTCTCAAAGAATATCCTTTCACCAATGAATTAAAGGCGATGGGGCAGGTTTGGTGCTTCAAAAACGATACCATCATCTCAGTCAAGGGAGCAATTGAAACCGTGATTCCTCTCTGTGTATTAAGTGTAGAGCAGGAGAAAAGAGCTTTGATGAAATGTGATGAATTATCAGGTAAGGGTTTCAGGGTCATTGCGGTAGCCGAGCAGGTGTTAGCGGCTACAAAACCCATCCCTGAGCATCTGATGGACTGCAGACTGATATTAAAGGGTCTGATCGGACTATATGATCCTCCCAGAGAGAACATCATTCCCCAGGTTAAGGCTTGCTACCGAGCAGGAATCCGAATTCTAATGATTACCGGGGATTATCCGAAGACAGCCTGTGCTATAGCGAAGCAAGTAGGGATTTGTAACAGTGATGAGCTTCTAACCGGCGATGATATCTCTAGGCTAAGGGAGGAGGAGCTGAGAGAAGCAGTAAAGCATTGCAACATCTTTGCCAGGGTAATGCCAATTGATAAAATGAGGATTGTAAAAGCCCTTAAGGAGAATGGCGAGATAACAGCTATGACCGGGGATGGGGTCAATGATTCCCCTGCTCTGAGGATAGCAGATATCGGTGTTGCAATGGGAAAACAGGGCTCCGAGGTATCCAAGGAAGCTGCAGATCTGGTGCTTTTGGATGACAATTTACAGACCATCCTTGATTCTGTTGGAGACGGGAGAAGAATCCGGGGAAATATCAAGAAGGCCATCGGTTATATCCTGGCGATCCACCTACCGATTGCCCTGATTTCATTGGTCGCCCCTCTGCTTGGTATTCCCAAGGAGGAGCTTATGCTTTTGCCTGTTCATATCATTCTTCTGGAGCTGGTTATGGATCCTGTCTGTTCCATCGCACTGGAGAGACAGCCGGCTGAGGAGGATGTGATGGAGCTGCCGCCTGGAAAAGGAGGAGATAAGCTGATATCCTCTGGGCTCTATATCAAGAGTCTGTTGCAGGGTCTGCTTATTTTTATTGTAAGCTTCTCCGCCTATCTATTCACCTATCGGTCCGGCTGGACTGCTGCTGCATCTAGAAGCTTTGGATACAGTACGCTAATCCTTTCGAATATATTTCTGGTATTGGTGAATTGCTCTGACACAGAGTCCCTTCCGAAAACCATGAAAAAGCTCCGTAGGGAGTTTGGAATATGGTGCTTATGGGTATTGATACTTCTGGGGCTGTGTATCATGCTATACTCCCCGCTATCACCGTATCTTGGTTTCAGTCCTCTTCCTCCGACTAGTCTTGTCTTAGTCATATTATTGTCAGCATTTTCCACCCTATGGTACGAGGCAGTGAAGCTTAAGTCCAGACGATTTCGTAAGAAACGGAAAGTGCTGGAATAAATGATTGAATTCCTATTTATCCTATGGTATTATTATAGATACAATTTCTTCAAGTAAATGAACGATGAGGCATAGAATAAATCAAATCAGCTAGGAGGCTATTATGAAGATTTCTACGAAGGGAAGATATGCGCTGCGTCTGATGCTTGATCTGGCATTGAATAATACCGGTGAATATATTACAATCAAAAGTATCGCCGGAAGGCAGGAGATATCAGAAAAGTACCTGGAACAGATCATATCGATTTTAAATAAAGCTGGCTATGTAAAAAGTATCCGAGGAGCACAGGGTGGTTATAAGCTGGCCAAGGAACCCAAAGAATATACGGTAGGAATGATTCTAAGGCTTACGGAGGGCAGTATTGCTCCTGTGGATTGCCTGGATGATGATTCTGACGAATGTGCCCGCGCCTCTAACTGTGTAACGAAAGAGGTATGGATCGAGCTTTACGATGCGATCCGCAATGTTGTTGACCGTATCACTCTGCAGGATCTGGTTGACCGCCATAAAAATATGGTCCCCTTTGACTATATGATCTAGAACCATACCCAAAATAAATACATGAAACAAGGATAGTACATGTAAAAAATACCAGTATTTAAAAAACCCACTTGACAAAATGTTAAAGTGGGTTTATTATATAGCTATAACTAAAACATACTAAAGCAGTATGAATACTATGAATATTGAAAAAGTAATGAAAAGGAAAATAAAAAGTCACGGGAGCGTGCAGAAAGGAAGTTATTACTATGGCAAATATCAAGACAAAGATCACAGAGCTAATCGGAAATACCCCCCTGTTGGAGCTGACCAACTATAGTAAGGTTCACGGATTGAATGCGAAATTAATTGCAAAGCTGGAATATTACAATCCGGCTGGAAGTGTAAAGGACCGTATAGCAAAAAAAATGATTGAAGAGGCGCTGAAGGAGGGTGTGATCAATCAGGATACCATAATTATCGAACCGACCAGCGGAAATACAGGAATTGGGTTAGCAAGTGTATGCGCCAGCTATGGCTTGAGGCTGCTCATCGCAATGCCTGAAACAATGAGTATTGAGCGCCGAAATCTCATGAAGGCCTATGGAGCAGAATTGGTTCTCACAGAAGGGGCCAAGGGAATGAAGGGAGCAATCGAAAAGGCGAAGGAGCTTCACGAGGAAAACCCGAACAGCTTCATACCATCTCAGTTTGAAAATCCGAACAATCCCAAGGTGCATGAGGAAACTACCGGTGTTGAGGTATGGAATGATACCGATGGGCAGGTTGACATTTTCGTATCCGGTGTCGGGACCGGCGGAACGATCTCAGGAGTGGGAGCTTACTTAAAATCAAAGAACCCTGCTGTGAAAATTGTAGCTGTGGAGCCGGCAGATTCGCCGGTATTATCCGAAGGCCGTGCAGGTGCACATAAGATCCAAGGGATCGGAGCAGGCTTTGTCCCGAATACCTTGAATACGAATATTTATGATGAGATTATCAAGGTGAATAATGAGGATGCATTTGCTGTAGGTAGAGAGCTGCCAAAGGTAGAGGGAGTACTGGTAGGAATCTCCTCAGGCGCAGCCCTGTGGGCTGCTACCGAGCTTGCGAAGAGACCTGAGAATGCAGGGAAGAATATCGTGGTATTGCTTCCGGATACCGGTGAACGATATCTTTCCACACTGATGTTTACTGAAGCTTAAGAGGATACCTTAAGAGGGACTGGTTCATTTTATCAGTCCCTTTTTTGTTCCTATCTTTATTACCGGAACATATAATGATATTAATACGAAACGTCCGCTTATCCGGGAGTGAAGCATATGCCGCGGATTATCATTGATGCAGGTCATGGTGGAAATGATGTAGGTGACCTATATGAAAGAAGAAAAGAAAAAGATGACAACCTAAGGCTCGCCCTGGCGGTTGGTGAGTTTCTAAAGAGGAAGTATTTATATAATGTGAGATATACCAGAACAAGGGATACCTACCTATCCCAAATGGACCGTGCAGAGCTGGTCAATGAGTTGGGCGGTGACCTGTTATTATCCCTTCACAGGATAGTAGGGGATATTCCTGTCACACCTCCCTCTCTTTGTCTTTATATTAGGGATGAATGCGAATTATCAGAGTCTGTAGCCCGGCACCTTGGGAATGCTTTGAAGGAGGTGGGCTTTTCTCATGCTATGCTTAATATAAGGACGGATCTGACATTATTTAAGAAAACGAACCTCCCTATTGTAATGATGGAGGTCGGAGCCCTGAACTCTGAACGCTCAAATGAACTGTTCGATTCAAATTTTGGCTTTATGGTGGAGAAAATAGCAGAGGGAATTGTGTTCGCCTTCAGCAAATCCCATGAGCACTCGGTGTTACTGCTAAACCCTGCGACGGGGCATCCCCAGCTACCTATTTACCGGATCCGGGTTGGGGTTCATTCCAGGTATCAAAATGCTATTGTGCAACAGAAGTCCTTGATGATCAAAGGCTATCCTGCAGAAATCAATAGGCTTAAGGAGAGCTATGCTGTAGAGGTTGGTGTTAGTCCGGAACTGGATCACGCCGTAGCTCTGATGGGGCTGCTGCAAAGAGAAGGATATCCTACCCTGTTGATAAAACGGTAGCGATTTGAAACTAAAATTGATTCTAATATTACGCTCTGAATTCCCATCCTTGGCTTGACTTGTTCATTTATTTCCATTATAATAAATTGGATATAAACAAAGTAACTAAATGCAATATCGTATGAAAGTAACCGGCCAACCGAAAAGTGGCCTGGTATGAGAGAGAGTATTCCTATGTTGAAGAGTATGACAGGCTTTGGTCGTAATGAGATTGCCCAGGTGGACCGCAAATTAACAGTAGAGATGAAAGCAGTCAACCACAGATATTGTGAGATATCGATTAGAATGCCGAAAAAACTCAGCTTTTTTGAAGCGGGGATTCGAAATGTTTTGAAGCAATATATAGGCAGGGGCAAGGTGGATGTATTCATTAATTATGAGGACTACACTGAGAATAATGTCTGTGTGAAATATAATGCGGATCTGGCCCGTGAATATCTGATGCATTTGAATCAGATGAGTAAGGAATTCGGTATCGAGAATGATATCCGTGTCTCAGCATTATCCAGATATGCGGATGTATTTACACTTGAGGAGCAGACCATTGATGAGAAGGAGCTTTGGGAGCTGGTCGAAGAGACTGTGAGAGGTGCGGCAGCCCGTTTTGTGGAGACCAGAGTAGCAGAAGGAGAGATCCTGAAGAAGGATATCAACGATAAGCTGGATGGCATATTAAAACTGCTTGAATTTATTGAAAGCAGATCACCCGAAGTAGTAAATGAGTATAGGAATAAGCTGTATGCGAAGGTTACGGAGTTACTGGGAGATACTAAGGTGGAAGAAAGTATCCTGGTGACGGAGATCACCGTATTTGCCGATAAAATTTGTGTTGATGAAGAAACCGTTCGGTTGAAGAGTCATATCAGTAATATGAAGGCTACCCTGAATGAAAGCGTTAACGTAGGCAGGAAGCTGGACTTCATCGCCCAGGAGATGAACCGGGAAGCTAATACGATTCTATCAAAGGCAAATGATCTTGAAGTAACCAATAAGGCAATCGATCTGAAAACCGAGATAGAAAAAATCAGAGAACAGATACAGAATATCGAATAGTCAGTACCGAAAAGAGGAATAACTTTGAACAGGTTAATTAATGTGGGCTTTGGAAATGTAGTGAATTCCAGCAAGATCATCGGAATTATCAGTCCTGATGCTGCACCGGTCAAACGGATGGTGCAAGCTGCTAAGGACACGGGTATGGCAATTGATGCTACCTGTGGAAGAAGGACAAAGGCAGTGATTGTTACGGAGAGCGGACATCTGGTATTATCCTCACTTTTACCGGAAACAATCGCAGGAAGGGTAAACCAGTTTAGTCTGAAGGAATTGACTGATCATCAGGAGTCTTTATTAGCAAGTGCAGAGTAGTTCATAAATTTTCATCCATAGAGAGGAGATATCATATGTTACATCCATCCTACACGGATTTAATGAGAGTGGTAAACAGCGAGGTAGAACCGGGAGAGCAGCCGGTGGTTAACAGCAGGTATTCCATCGTAATCGCTACGGCCAGAAGGGCAAGGCAGCTAATCAACGGAGCGGTTCCAATGGTTGATGTAAGCTACCAGAAGCCATTATCCATAGCAGTGGAAGAGCTATATCATTCCAAGGTCAAGATCGTCGGAGACGATGATATGAATGAGGATATTCCACAGTAAGAAATCATAAGCAGGAGGAACCGGAAAATCGGTTCACTTGTCATGCACTCCGGCACTTTCATATCGATTCATATGAAAGTGCTTTATCGTATCATGATGTATAGCAGTGGCAGCATAGCCATAGCCGCGTGGTATATGGGTATATGGGTATATGGGTATAAGGGTATATGAGTATATGGGTATATGGATTGATTGGTTATAGTTAGAAAGGAAGCAGCATCATGGATTACAAAGAGGAATTTGGCGGGCAGGGGATGGAACCTGATGTGGATCCGACAGAGACTTCCCTGACTGAGGAAACCCTTACGACGAATGATTTTGATATGGAAGAACCGTATGATGCTTTTTCACAGGTGCTTCCGGAGGAACAGAAAAGAAATGGGATTAAGGGCTTCCTGTTTGATTTGATATTTTATGGTGTATTAATCTTCGTATGTATCTATATTATCCCTAATTTTGTGATGCAGAGAACCATCGTGGATGGTTCGTCCATGGAAGAAACCCTATCAAATGGGGATCATCTCTATGTTGAGAAGCTTTCCTATCATTTTGATCTGTTGAAACGGTTTGACATCATTGTATTCTATCCCTTCGGAAGAGAGAAGGAGGAATACTATGTCAAAAGAATCATTGGATTACCCGGGGAGACCATTCAAATCAAAGAGGGAAAGATTTATATTGACGGCGAGCTGCTGGAGGAGGACTACGGGATGGAACAGATTCTATATGCAGGTCGGGCAGCTCAACCGGTCACTCTGGGGGAAGAGGAATACTTCGTAATGGGGGACAATCGAAATATCAGTAAGGATAGCCGATATGATGCCGTAGGAAATGTAGCCAAGAAGAATATCGGCGGACGCGCATTTCTTCGAGTTAGTCCCATAAGAAAGTTTGGAACTATCGATTAAAGGACTCATGATTAGATGGATTTCCTCTTGCTTTTTCCTTACGAATTAGGTAGAATAGAAATGTTCTGAAAGGGTGACTGCACTTTATGAAGGTAATCAAAGAGCATATAAAATCCGGTAGCTTCAAGCAATTCTATCTACTATATGGTGGTGAAGCTTATCTGAAGAAGCTCTATAAGGATAAGCTGAAAGCAGCAATTCTTCAGAATCAGGATGACATGAATTTCACTTACTTTGAAGGAAAGGATCCTGATGTGAGAGAAGTGATCGCAGTAGCACAGACACTGCCTTTTTTTTCAGACCGCAGGCTCATCCTTCTTGAAAACAGCGGGTTATTTAAGAGCCAGAATGAATTGACTGACCAACTGAAGACAGTTCCGGAGAGTACCTTCTTCCTATTTATCGAGGAAGAGGTGGATAAAAGGAATAAGCTTTATAAATTTGTAAAGGATGCTGGCACAGTATCAGAGATGAATGGGCTGGACGAGAAGAACCTGAAGCTCTTCATTGTATCCCTACTGGATCAGGAGGGAAGAAAAATCTCTGAGCAGACTGTGATTTATTTATTGGACCGCTGCGGCTCCGATATGATGAATCTCAGAAGTGAGATTGATAAGCTGATCAGCTATACCTATGGCAGAACTGTCATAAGGGTGGAAGATATCGATGCGGTAGTAACCACCCAACTGACAGGTAAGATATTCCAAATGATTGATGCAATCGGATCAAAGCAGCAGGAGAAGGCCCTGGGCCTATATTATGATCTGCTGGCCCTCAGGGAGAAGCCGATGTCGATCCTCTTTCTGATCATCAGACATTTTAATATCCTTCTTCAGGTGAAGGAGCTCATTCGTAGGGGGCAATCCCCCTCAGCAATCAGCGAAATGGTAGGAGTTCCGCCCTTTGCCACCGGCAAGTACATCAGCCAATCCAAGAATTTTACATCGAAGCGACTGATGGAGGCTCTGGAATTTGGGATAGAAATTGAGGAGCAGATAAAGACCGGCCGTATGGTGGAGAAAATCGGTGTGGAGCTTTTTATCATAACCTTCAGTGCAAGGACCTAAATAAGGATAAACAGAGTTGATAGATTCCCTAGGCCAAAATGCTTATGGAAAATCAAATAAATTTGGAAGCGTATCGAAGTGGTCATAACGGCCCTGACTCGAAATCAGGTAGTCCTCACGGGCTCGTGGGTTCGAATCCCACCGCTTCCGTTCATATTAGGAAAAGACAAATGCCATGCGGTGAAAACCGCATGGCATTTGTCTTTTCCTTGACTGTAACAGGATTACGTTGATTTCTTCATACACTCTAACCTGACAGCAGAATGTCAAAGGATTTTTCATAACCTTGGAGTTATGATAGCATGAAGGAGGATTTGTCATAGTAATCATCTAGAATCAGTGGTAAAATATAAATAAGTTTATAAAAAAATGGAACCGTGGAAGAAATTGTATCGTCTAATGGGCGAAAGGGTTGGATCAAAGCCGAAACTAGTATGAAAGGAGAAATTATATGAAAAAAATACTTACATTACTTTTAAGTGTTGTAATGCTGGTAACATCCATTCCGGGAGGGATTGTAGCAGCTAAGACGGAATCGGAGCCTGTGATCAAGCCAGGTGAAGTTAGTGTCTATAATCCGTCCGTTTCTGTTGGCAAGGATACCTCAGAGAAGGCATTGGAGAAGGCCATAAAGGCAGTGAAGGAAAAAATTACGATACCCAAGGAGTACTCTCAGTTTGATTATTACTTTAATCAGTCAAGCTCCTATGTCAACTCATTCTGGAGCTTAACCTGGAGAAATCCTTCAAACTACAGCTACATTCAAGTGAATTGTGATCAAGCATATCATATTACCTATTATAATAAATATAGTGAAAAAGAGAACAATAACTCCCTACCAGCCTATCTGAAGAAGGAGCTGAAGGAGAAGGCGGATCAGTTCATAAAGCAGATTGCACCGGAGGTGGCTTCTAAGCTGGAATACCTGTCATCGGATTATGAAGGCATCTATAGCGGAGCCTATGTATACAGATATCAGAGAATAGAAAACGGAATCAGCTTTCCTGATAATTCTGTTCAAGTCTGGGTTGACAGTGTCAATGGTGAAGTAAGAGCTGCATCAATCACCTGGCTATATGATGTCGAAATCCCCTCTGCAGATGCATCTATCACGAAAAAGCAGGCAACGGAGTTATTAAAAAAGAATCTGAAGATGAATCTAAAATATAGAATGAATTATTATCGGATCTTTGATTCCTCGGGGAATAGTGACATAAAAAATGCATTTCTGATTTTTGAGCCGGAGCAGGGTTATATAGCAGTGGATGCAAAGACTGGTAAGGTATATCTGACAAGGTCCGAATGGCTCCAGAAGACCTATGAAAATGGTGTTATGGTAGCAAATGAATCTGAGGTTGCATATGATACGAAAGCTGCAGGGGCTGTGACCCTGACCGAAGAAGAGTTGGCCAAGATCAGAGAATTGGAAAGTCTCATTTCAAAGGATAAGGCAATTGAGCTGGTGACAGAGAATAAGTCCTTATACATTGATAAGAACCTGCTAAGCTACAATGCTTATCTGAGTAAGGCCGGTGGCTTTAACAATAAGGATGGTACCTATGTATGGAACATCGAGCTTAGGGATGCCAGACCGGTGGATTACGAGAAGGATAAGGATTACTACCGTGCTTATGCCTATGCAACTGTTGATGCAAAGACAGGCAAGATTTTAAGCTTCAATGCCAGTGTTAAGAGTAATTATGACGAGAAGACCGGCAAATGGAATACGGTGAAAATAAAATATAATAAGGAAAAGTCCCAGCAAATTTTTGAAGCATTTCTTAAGACAGAAATCAACAGTCGCTTTAAAAAGACGAAGCTGGTAGCCTCCAGAGAGGATTATGTTGCTTATTATAAGGAAGAAAACAAACCGGTATATGGTGGCTATTCCTTCCAGTATAACAGGTTCAACGAGGGAGTGGAATTTGACTATAACGGTATCTATGGTGCAGTAGATGGTGTAACCGGCAAAATCTATCAGTACAGCTCCAATTGGTTTGATTCGGTTGTATTCGAATCCACAAATAATGCAATGACGGCAGATCAGGCACTGGAAGCTTACCTGGCGAAGGAAGGCTACCATCTGGTTTATGAGATCAACGAGATTAACACTTACGATCCGAATTATCGTGGGGAACAGAAATATTTTGATGACTCCGAGGCATATTCTGTGAAATACGAAGTAAGGCTTGTATATCGCCCTGACATCAACCCTCCTTATATCTCTCCATTCAGCGGGGACCAATTGAACTACGATGGTACGGTATTTAAGAAGGAACAGCCCTATGTATATGAGGATATTGATGATAAGCCGGAGAACAGAGAGATCTTATTATTGGCAGATATGAAGATCGGTTTTCAGGGTAATCGCTTCAATCCGAATCAGAACATCACTGTATCGGAGCTAAATGACCTGTTAAAACAGATTGGCTATGGGTATTATACGGAGAAGGATAATGCTGCCGTAAACAACAAATCGATTACCAGAGAAGAACTGGCCTTCAGCTTTATCGAAAAGCTTGGCTTAACCAAACTGGCGGGTATGAAGGGAATTTATGCAACAGGATATGCGGATGAAAGCAGCATAAGAGCAGATTATCTGGGCGCAGTGGCTCTGGCTAAGGGATTTGGCCTTATGGATGCGAAGGCTGATAACCGCTTCAATCCCAAGGATTCTATAAGCAGAGCAGAAGCAGTTCCTTTGATCCTGAACTTTATCAAGGTGCAAAGACAGGGGATATACTAATTATAGAATGAACGATCGAAGACACAAATTTTCATTTTAGATCAGAGGCAGCTTTACACAGAATGTTCTACGGGGTGGGATTTACCGCTAGCAGGAGTGTAAAGCTGCCTCTTGTTGTGATAAAAGAGGAGATAATGACAGGTAAGCCAGTGAAAATAAAAAAGGCTGTCCTTCCGGACAGCCCAATTGTTTGATTATGCAAGTTTATTCACAGAATTAGTTAAACGGGATACCTTTCTTGCAACTGTGTTCTTGTGATAAACACCCTTAGAACAAGCTTTATCGATTTCAGAAACAGCAGCAACTAAGGAAGTCTTTGCGCTATCCTTGTCACCGGATGCAACAGCAGCATCTACCTTCTTGATCATAGTCTTAACTCTAGACTTAATGGCCTTATTTCTTTCAGCCTTTTTCTCGTTCACTAAAATTCTCTTTTTAGCAGATTTAATGTTAGCCAATTTTACACCTCCAATGAATTGAAATGGACCAATCGAAACTCCAAGGGCAACGATTTGAGAGTGGGCTGCATCTCCTGGGTTGTTGGTTTCGTATTCTTGTCTCATTAAATCCGGACACGGACGCTCTAATGAAAACATACTATTATATAGTAGTCTATCCATTCTGTTCTGTCAATACATATTTTTTAAATAATGGCTACATATGAATAAAAATAATGGCTACATATTTTCAAAAACATTAGAGAAAGATATACAGTATTATAAGAATATGGCATAAGGTCATTTGGTCATAAGGGTATAAGGGTATAAGGGTATAAGGGTATAAGAGTATAAGGATAAGTGCATATGGGCATATGGGCATATGGGCATATGGGCATAAGGCATAAGGCATAAGGGATAAGCGAATGGAGGCAAGGTGTATGGATAGAGGAATAAGAACGGACTTGGCGCTAGAGGTTAGGGAAAGCTTTCCGGAGGATGATGTAGAGATCAAAGGAGTAATTCTGACAGAAGATTTTGACGAGGCAAATAACATCAGGGTAACCACAGTAGAAATCAAGGATGATAAGGGTGCAAAGGCAATGCAAAAGCCTATCGGAACCTATATTACCATTGAAGCACCGGAGCTTGCAAAATCGGATGATAATTACCATCAGCCCGTATCGGATTGTATTGCTGAAAACCTAAGGAAGCTGGCAGGGAACCTGAAGCAGGAGGAGGTTTTGGTTGTAGGACTTGGCAACAGAGAGGTGACACCGGATGCCCTTGGTCCTCAGGTGGTGGATAATTTGTTCATAACGAGACATCTGATTAGGGAATATGGGAAGGAATTCAAGGATAAGAATAAGTTAGGCAATGTCAGTGCGATTTCGCCCGGAGTTATGGCACAGACAGGTATGGAAGCACAGGAAATAGTGAAGGGTATTATTAAAGAAACAAGCCCGAAGCTGATCATCGCCATTGATGCCTTGGCTTCCAGAAGTGTAAGCCGGCTAAACACTACTATCCAAATCGCAGACACCGGTATTAGCCCAGGCTCAGGGATCGGGAACAACAGAAAAGCGCTCAATGAGGAGAGTATGGGAATTAAGGTTCTGGCTCTGGGTGTTCCCACTGTGGTCGGGGCATCTACCATTGTAGCAGATACCTTAACAAAATATATGGAGAATAGTGGATTCTCAGAAGAGGATATCGATAAGTTTATCTCTGAGGTGAACGGACAACAGATGGAGAACATGTTTGTTACACCCAAGAATATTGATGAATCCATCAAAAGAATCAGCTTTACGGTATCAGAGGCATTAAATACCTGCTTTTCTCAACCGGCATAAGGGGCATCGGATACCCTTAAGCCGCATCAATTATGTATTGAAAGGAAGGGATAGCCGGAGATTACTATGGACAGGTACTAAAAACAAGCTTAGTGAATATAATGAATCAGGATTTATTTAGGTTTAAGGTCCTGGTTTGGAGGCAGTCATGGGAAAACTTAAAAAACGGAGGAATGGGGGAAACCTACGGGGACCGGTGATACTCCTACCTGCAGTTCTTTTGCTGATTTATATGATATGCCGGTTTACTTTGTCCTATTCCGATGAAGTTGGCCAAGCAGAGAAAAGCTTAAGCTCCATAATGATGTCTAGGCTAAGCATCAAAATCATGGAATCCGGTTCCTCCTTGATCCGATATCAATCAGAGAAGAAAGAAAGTGAGGATTTTCTGATGGGAATGCTGACCAGAGAATTCCCTGCCTATGATTTTACTGGGGAGGAGCGTTCTCTGGAGGCTCTGTTTCAGGAGCCGGCAGCATATCAGATGGGAGACAATCCCCTCCTTAATCATAAGGAAGGATTGACTGACCCTTCTGCAGTTACTCAAGCTTCATTGGATACAACATCCTCGGAGCAGGCTGAAGGTATTGGTTTTTATGATATCACTCAGGGTAAGCTTTCAAAGGAATACATACTTACAAATGGTGCTGCTTATGACAGCAACAGCTTCCTTGCATTGGCAAGGGGAGATAATCGAACCATCAGCAGTGTGGATGGACAGTTGACGGTTGGGATTATGGACGGTGAAGTATATAATGAGGAAACAGATGATAAAACCATCATCGGGCAAGGCTCCGATATGGAGGTCATGCGAAGCTTTATCGGGACCACCTTCACCATGGAGGATTTAAAGGACATTAATTTCTTGATGAGAAATTTCTATATTGTGGATCCAGATACCAGAATCACGGATGAATTATTTGATTCTGAGATTCTTCTGGGCAAGGACATGACGATCAGGCAGAAGAATGATGCTCCGCAGATCTTGATTTACCATACCCATTCCCATGAAGCTTTTGCGGACAGCAGGGAAGGGGAAGCAGCGGATACAGTTGTTGGTATTGGGAATTATCTAGCACAGATTCTGGAGGACCAATACGGTTATAATGTGATCCATGATACCACCGCTTACGATAAAATGAGTAAGGGTGATGCAAATCTGGCATATAACTATACATATGATGGGATATCCAAGATATTAGAGGAGAATCCATCCATTGAAGTAATGATAGATGTTCACAGAGATGGAGCAGATAAGCCGCGTTCCACTATTCTGGAGGGACAGGAAACAGCTCAGATCATGCTGTATAACGGACTTAGCAGAAACCAGAAGGGTCCTCTTACAAAGCTGGATAACCCGTATCAAAAGGATAATCTGGCCTTTAGTTTTCAGATGCAGCTCAATTCCCTGGAGAAATACCCGAAATTAATCTATCGGAACTATCTGAACAGCTACCGCTATAATCTGCATCTGCGTCCAAAGAGCATGCTGATCGAGGTTGGTACAGATAAGAACTCTGTGGCATCTGCAAGGAATGCCATGAATCCCTTTGCAGAGGTCCTGGATGAGGTTTTGCAAGGGCAGGAAGCAAATCGATAGCGTTACAGTTTGGCTCCCAGTGATATGGATTGGGACCAGGGAGGAAATGTTCCCAGGGATACTTATGTTTTGCTGAACTGTAACCTTATCTGTTAGGGATTTCACCAGTATCCGCAAGGGCTTTCGCAAGTATCTTGCCACTGGGAAGCGGGTATGATATAATAAACGCGGTTTATTCATTTATATCATATTCATTCTTACCAGGGCGGGAGGGACGAGCCTGCCGCTAAGGATGGAAGCGGGCACTTGCCTGCTGTGAAATTAGATACTCAGGAGGAACAACATGTCCGTAGATCAAAGTAAAATAAGGAATTTTTGTATCATTGCTCATATAGACCATGGAAAATCGACACTGGCAGATCGTATTATTGAGAAGACAGGACTGCTGACCAGCAGAGAAATGCAGGCCCAGGTGTTGGATAATATGGATCTGGAGCGGGAACGGGGAATCACGATCAAGGCTCAAACCGTACGAACTGTGTATAAAGCAAATAACGGAGAGGAATATATCTTCAATCTGATCGATACTCCGGGACATGTGGATTTTAACTATGAGGTATCCAGAAGTCTTGCTGCCTGCGAAGGAGCGATTCTGGTTGTGGATGCTGCTCAGGGCATTGAAGCGCAAACCCTGGCCAATGTTTATCTGGCTCTTGATCATAATCTGGATATTATGCCGGTAATTAACAAAATAGACCTGCCCAGCGCGGAGCCTGAACGGGTGATTGCTGAGATCGAGGATGTCATCGGTCTGGAAGCCCATGATGCACCTCTGGTATCAGCAAAGCAGGGAATTAATATTGATCAGGTATTGGAACAGATTGTTACGAAGATACCTGCTCCAAAGGGAGACGCAGAAGCTCCCCTGCAGGCGTTAATCTTCGACTCCCTATACGATTCCTATCGAGGAGTCATAATCTTTTGCCGGATCAAGGAAGGCAGGGTAAGGAAGGGTACTCAGATCAAGATGATGGCGACCGGAGCCGTCTCTGAGGTGGTTGAAGTGGGTATCTTCGGACCCGGACAGTTTATACCCTGTGAGGAGCTCACCGCCGGAACAGTAGGCTATATCACCGCCAGTCTAAAGAATGTGAAGGATACCAGAGTCGGAGATACGGTCACCGATGCTGCACGTCCCTGTGCTGAGCCGCTGCCCGGTTATAAGAAGGTCCATCCGATGGTATATTGCGGTATGTATCCTGCCGATGGGGCAAAGTATCCCGATCTCAGAGATGCCTTAGAGAAGCTTCAATTGAATGATGCCGCCCTTCAATTTGAGCCGGAAACCTCCGTAGCCTTAGGCTTCGGCTTCCGCTGTGGTTTTCTAGGACTTCTCCACCTGGAAATCATTCAGGAAAGACTGGAGAGAGAGTATAATCTTGACTTGGTGACCACAGCTCCCGGTGTTATCTATAAAATTCAAAAAACAGACGGAACAAGGATGGACATCACAAATCCGACGAATATGCCGGATCCCTCCGTCATTGAATATATGGAAGAGCCGATTGTTTCGGCTGAAATCATGGTAACCACAGAATTCGTTGGTTCCATCATGACCCTATGCCAGGAGAGGCGAGGGGTTTATCTGGGAATGGAGTACATGGAGACCACCAGAGCATTATTAAAATACGAGCTGCCGTTAAATGAAATTATTTATGATTTCTTTGACGCATTGAAGTCCAGATCCAAGGGATATGCTTCCTTTGATTATGAGCTGAAGGGCTATGAGCAATCCGAGCTGGTGAAGCTGGATATCCTGATTAATAAGGAGGAGGTCGATGCACTATCCTTCATTGTTCATGCAGAAAGTGCCTATGAGCGGGGTAGGAGAATGTGTGAGAAGCTGAAGGAGGAGATACCCCGACAGCTCTTTGAGATACCGATTCAGGCAGCGATCGGCAGTAAAATTATTGCCAGGGAAACCGTTAAGGCCGTGAGGAAGGATGTACTTGCTAAGTGCTATGGCGGTGATATCACCCGTAAGAAGAAGCTTCTGGAGAAGCAGAAGGAGGGTAAGAAGAGGATGAGACAGATCGGTAATGTCGAGATACCTCAGAAGGCCTTCATGAGCGTCCTGAAGCTGGACGATGACTAAAATTCTTAAGGATCCTAGAATCCTTACTATAAGGACGGGTTAAGCAATACCTGATAGGGTGGTGTGAAGAGATTCCTTCTGGCAGTATCGAGATAGAGAGGAAAAGCTTCATACCACCTTATTTATGGGGTAGTTACAAGAGAACTCTGATAGGCAGGGCATGAATTGATGCAAGCACTTGAGCAGAAGCATAGGCCGGAATGCAGGGGTAGGGACATAGCTCATATATTACCATAGTAGAGAGCAGATTAGAGTGGAGGTCGGACAAATGATAGGTAAGCTACCGGAGAAAGAAGGGCTTCAACAGCTTGAGCTTTATCTCCATGTTCCGTTTTGTGAGAAGAAATGCGATTATTGTGACTTTTTATCCGCTCCTTCCAACGCCTTGGGAAAAGCGAAATATTTTGAGGCCCTGCAAAGGGAGATCAAGAGCTATAAGGGAAGAGTGAAGGGATATAGGGTCAGTACTATTTTTATAGGTGGAGGGACTCCCTCCTGTGTGGACGCCAACTATCTGAAGGAAGCTCTTGATACTGTCAGAGAGGTATTTGAGATATGTGGGAAAGAGACGATTGAGATCACCATAGAGGTGAATCCGGGGACAGTGAACCGGGATAAGCTGATGATTTATCAGGAAGCAGGAATTAACAGAATCAGCTTTGGTCTTCAGTCATCCCTTGACCATGAGCTTAGGCTTTTAGGTAGGATTCATGATTATGGAGAATTTCTGGAAAACTATTCTCTGGCAAGAAGCTTAGGTTTTCATAATATCAATGTGGACCTGATGTCAGCCCTTCCGGGCCAAACGCTTAGTGATTGGGAAATTACGCTGAATAAGGTAGCGGAGCTACAGCCGGAGCATATCTCAGCCTATAGCCTGATCATAGAAGAGGGGACACCGTATTATGAACGGTATGGTGCCGGGAGGCTGGGAGAAGACCAGCTTCCGACGGAGGATTTGGATCGTCTGATCTATCAAAGAACCAAAGAAATTCTTGCGCACTATGGATATCACCGATATGAAATCTCAAATTATTCCAGGGAGGGATATGAATGCAGGCATAACAAGGGCTACTGGACCGGTACCCCCTATCTCGGTCTTGGGCTCGGAGCATCCTCCTACTTCGGGAATGTTAGATTTCAGAATACATCGAATTTGGAGGAATATATCACAGCCTGTACACAAGCGGGTAAATCATTTGTTAATGTATCAAAGAAACCGGTGTTATCTGACCAATTAACGCCTCTGTCAGATGTTCTGGGCATTAGAAGAGAGCTTCAGGAATTAAGCATAAAGGAACAGATGGAGGAATTTATGTACCTGGGTCTGAGGCTGACCGAAGGAATCCACAGGGAGGAATTTAGGAGGAGATTCGGTAAGGACCTTGAGGAGCCTTACGGGAAGACAATCGCTGATCTAAAAAGTAAGGGTTTATTGGAGGAGAGGATGGGAACGCTTTACCTAACAGAGCATGGGCTGGATGTCAGCAATCTGGTATTTGTCGAATTTATATTGGATTAGCTCCCATAGATCCATTGTGGCAATATTGTGCGGATTCTTAAGAATCCGCATTTTTGATCTCCGATAGGCGAGGGAAGGAAGCCTCGAAAATCATAATCACCGGCTTTTATCGGCAATACCGGAAGTGTATCCATTCTTTGTCATCATGGATATCAATCCGAATTTTTATTGAAAATATCCTTGACAAACGAATCTGATAGTGCTATTTTATAACTAGATGTTAGCACTCCACTTAGGTGAGTGCTAATAGTAAGAAAAGACAAGGCTGCAGTTATTCGGATTGAGGTGGATTATGCAGGAACTGGACGAAAGAAAACTTAAAATTCTTCAGGCAATCATTCAGAATTACCTGGAAACAGGAGAGCCGGTCGGATCAAGGACGATATCCAAATATACCGACCTTAATTTAAGCTCCGCTACAATCCGGAACGAAATGTCCGATTTAGAGGAGCTAGGCTATATTATCCAGCCCCATACCTCAGCGGGTCGTATTCCCTCCGATAAGGGTTACCGCCTTTATGTGGACCTCTTGCTCAAGGATAAGATCAAAGAGGTAGAGGATATGAAGGTATTACTGCTGGAGAAAGCGGATAAGCTGGAGAATATTCTTCAGCAGGTTGCGAAGATGCTGGCGGTCAACACGAATTATACAACTATGGTTACGACACCCCAGTATAAGAAGAAGGTGAAGTTCGTTCAGCTGACAGAACTGGATGAGCAGCAGCTGCTAGCGGTCATTGTCTTTGAACGAAATATTGTGAAGAATAAAATCATTCATGTATCAGCATCCTTAAATAAAGAAACGATATTAAAGCTGAATATTGTTCTGAATACCTTCCTGCAGGGTCTTGATCTGGCAGAAATCAACCTGCCGGTAATTACGAAGATGAAGGAACAGGCCGGTGATTATAGAACCATCGTGAACGATATTCTGGATGCAATCATGCAGGCAGTATCCGAGGAGGATGATATCGAGATTTTCACCTCAGGAACGACGAATATCTTAAAATATCCTGAGCTCAGCGATAAAGATAAGGCTTCTGAATTATTATATACCTTAGAAGAAAAAAAGATGCTGACAGAACTAATTCAAGATAAGATAGAAGATAAGGAGAACCGGGGAATTCAGGTTTATATCGGAGAAGAGACGCCGGTGGAAGCCATGAAGGACTGCTCTGTTGTAACGGCAACCTATGAGATTGAAGAGGGTGTCTACGGCAAGGTAGGTATTATCGGTCCGAAACGAATGAATTATGAGAAAGTGGTTAGTACCCTTCAGACCTTAATGTCACAGATGGATGATATATTTAAGAAGAAGTGATAAGAAAGTCACAGCGGATCCTAGGAATAGTGTATGTATGATCCGGAATATTACTAAGGATAGGAAAGGTGGATGATTGGAGTTGGAGGATACCGATAAGACAATAGAGGTAATGAAAGCAGCTATGGAAAAGGAGAACAATCAAATGGACAGAACCGAGGAAGCGATGAAGGAACAGATGAATGAAGACACACAGGATGCATTGTTTGATGAAACCATAGCAGAGCATGTAGAAGCGCAGGCTTTTACAGGGAATGACGATATGGAGGAGAGCAGTCCCGATACCTGTGAGGACACAGAAGCTACAGCGGATGCTACGGAGGATAAACCGGTAAAGCAAGGAAAATCCTTCTTTAAGAGTGGTAAGAATAAAGAAATGGCTGCAAAGGATGCAAAAATTGAGGAATTAACGGATCGGTTGATCAGAACCATGGCCGAGTTTGATAATTACCGTAAGCGTACAGAGAAGGAAAAGAGCCAGATGTATGACATCGGTGTAAAGACCATTATTGAGAAGCTGCTGCCCATTGTAGATAATTTTGAGCGTGGCTTAGGTGCCCTTACCGAAAAGGATAAGGACAATGCCTTTGCTCAAGGGATGGAGATGATTTATAAGCAGCTGATTAATACCTTTGAGGAAATTGGTGTAAAGCAGATTGAGGCTGTAGGTAAGGAATTTGATCCTGCGCTTCATAACGCTGTAATGCACGGAGAGGATGAGACCTTAGGTGAAAACATTATCTCCGATGAATTCCAGAAAGGATACATTTACCGAGACATTGTTGTAAGATACAGCATGGTTAAGGTAGTTAACTAAGGACTGTCCCGGATACCAGCCAGGATGATCCATAAAGAAACATTCAATCACAGAGAAAGCATTATATCATATAGGAGGAAAATATTATGGGAAAAATCATTGGAATTGATTTAGGTACCACAAATTCATGTGTTGCCGTAATGGAAGGTGGAAAGCCGGTTGTTATTGCAAATACCGAAGGCTCCAGAACCACCCCTTCCGTAGTTGCATTTACTAAGACTGGAGAGCGTTTGGTTGGTGAGCCTGCAAAGCGTCAGGCTGTTACTAATTCCGATAAGACGATATCATCCATCAAGAGACATATGGGAACTGATTATCGTGTGAAGATAGATGATAAGAGATTCTCCCCCCAGGAGATCTCCGCAATGATTCTTCAGAAGCTGAAGGCGGATGCTGAAAGCTATCTGGGCGAGAAGGTTAGCGAAGCAGTGATCACTGTACCCGCTTATTTTAATGATGCTCAGAGACAGGCAACTAAGGATGCAGGTAAGATCGCAGGACTTGATGTAAAGCGTATCATTAATGAGCCGACAGCTGCGGCCTTATCCTATGGTCTTGATAACGAGCATGAACAGAAGATCATGGTATATGACCTTGGCGGCGGTACCTTTGACGTATCCATCATCGAGATCGGTGACGGTGTTATCGAGGTTTTAGCTACCTCCGGCGATAACCATCTCGGCGGTGATGATTTTGATGAGAGAATCGTAAGATTTATGATTGATGAATTTAAGAAGTCCGACGGTGTGGATTTGTCACTGGATAAGATGGCATTACAGAGACTGAGGGAAGCTGCGGAGAAGGCAAAGAAGGAATTATCCTCTGCTACTACCACGAATATCAATCTTCCCTTTATAACAGCAACATCGGACGGTCCGAAGCATTTTGACATGAACTTAAGCCGTGCAAAGTTTGATGAATTAACCCATGACCTGGTGGAAAGAACCGTTATTCCGGTACAGAATGCCTTAAGGGATGCAGGTATTTCTGCTTCCGAATTAAAGAAGGTGCTGTTGGTTGGTGGTTCCACCCGTATGATTTCCGTACAGGATAAGGTAAGACAGTTAACCGGCCAGGAGCCTTCCAAGACCCTGAATCCGGATGAATGTGTAGCAATCGGTGCTTCTGTTCAGGGCGGTAAGCTGGCAGGTGATGCCGGAGCCGGAGATATTCTGTTACTGGACGTAACTCCCTTGTCCCTCTCCATTGAGACCCTTGGCGGCGTAGCTACGAGACTGATTGAGAGAAACACTACCATTCCGACGAAGAAGAGTCAGATCTTCTCCACAGCTGCCGATAACCAGACTGCGGTTGACATTAATGTAGTTCAGGGTGAGAGACAGTTTGCAAAGGACAACAAGAGCCTCGGACAATTCCGTCTGGATGGAATTCCGCCGGCAAAAAGAGGCGTTCCTCAGATTGAGGTTACCTTTGATATCGATGCAAATGGTATCGTAAATGTATCAGCGAAGGATCTTGGAACCGGCAGAGAGCAGCATATCACGATTACTGCAAGCTCCAACCTTTCCGACTCCGATATTGATAAGGCAGTCAGAGAGGCTGCAGAGTATGAGGCACAGGACAAGAGACGCAAGGAAGCTGTGGATGTGAGAAATGATGCAGACTCCATGGTATTCCAGACGGAGAAGGCCTTAAGCGAGGTTGGTGATAAAATCAGTGCCGAGGATAAATCGACGGTAGAGGCTGACCTGACAAGACTGAAGGAGCTGGTTGAGAAGTCCAATCCTGAGGTAATGAGCGAAGGTGAAGTGGCTGATATCAAGGCTGCGAAGGAAAAGCTGATGAATGATGCACAGGCATTATTTGCAAAGCTGTATGAGCAGAGTGGTGCTGCCGGCGGACCTGGTCCTGACATGTCCGGTGCCGGAAGCCACGGCGCTTCCCAAACCTATGATGATGATGTTGTAGACGGTGATTATAAAGAGGTATAAACCAAGAGCTAATCATATGGATACATCCGTTAAGAAAACTTATCTTGACGGATGTATCCAATTCCGATATGATGGATACGCAAGTAAAGAAGGGACTGCAAAAATGCAGGCAGATTCAGGCACTCAGTATATGCTTACCTGGTGTGAGTATTTGAAAAAGGGTTAATGACAGGTGGTCCTCACAGACTGCCTTTTGCCTATGATAAAGTGAAATAGCAGCAATGAAAGGTGAAGGATAAGATGGCGGATAAAAGAGATTATTATGAGGTCTTAGGTGTCAGCAGGACAGCGACGGATGAGGAATTAAAAAAAGCATACAGACAACTGGCGAAGAAGTACCATCCTGATACCAATCCCGGGGATAAGACTGCAGAAGCAAAATTTAAGGAAGCTTCCGAAGCCTATGCGATCCTCAGTGATGCGGATAAGCGCAGGCAGTATGATCAATTCGGCCACTCTGCCTTTGAAGGCGGCGCCGGTGGTGCCGGGGGCTTTGATTTCAGCAGCTTTGATATGGGTGACATCTTCGGTGATATCTTCGGAGACCTTTTTGGCGGACGTTCCAGGCGTGCGAATAACGGTCCTATGCAGGGAGCTAATCTCAGAACCTCTGTCAGAATTTCCTTTGAGGATGCTGTTTTCGGTACGGAAAAGGAGCTGGAGCTGAATCTGAAGGATGAATGTGCTACCTGTCATGGCAGCGGAGCGAAGCCCGGTAGCAGTGCAGATACCTGTCAGAAGTGCGGTGGTAAGGGTCAGGTGGTTTATACCCAGCAATCCCTGTTCGGTATGGTAAGAAATGTTCAAACCTGTCCTGATTGTAAGGGCTCAGGTAAGATCATTAAGGATAAATGTCAGGATTGTTATGGAAGCGGCTTTGTCTCCAGCAGAAAGAAGATCAAGGTATCCATACCGGCCGGAATTGACAATGGACAGAGTGTCAGGATCCGCGGAAAGGGTGAGCCCGGTACCAATGGAGGACCCAGAGGTGACTTGCTTGTTGAGGTTGATGTGAGCAGGCATCCGATCTTCCAAAGACAGGATTTTGATATCTTCTCGACAGCTCCGATTTCCTATGCAACAGCAGTACTCGGCGGTGATATTAAGATCAGTACGGTGGATGGAGATGTGATCTATAATGTGAAGCCCGGAACCCAGACCGATACGAAGGTGCGCTTAAGGGAGAAGGGTGTTCCGACCTTAAGAAATAAGAATGTCAGAGGAGATCATTATGTTACGCTGGTTGTTCAGATTCCTACCGGCTTAAATTCCGAACAGAAGGAATTATTGAAGAAATTTGATGATGCCATGAACGGAAGGCGGGAGGATAGCCAGGAGGATGGCGAAAAAGAAAAGGGCAGAAAGAAGTTTTGGAAATAAGTGATGCTCAGCAGCTTTCAAAGGTAATACAGCTGCTCATCGTGAAACAGCTTGTATCGCTGATTGGAATATCGAAGAATTTTAAGCCTCACGGAGAGGAAAGCCTTTCCGTGAGGCATAAATATTGCATAATCTGACGCATCATGGGGAAAAATCCTTTACTCTTAGGCTCCAATAGGGATATGGGTATATGGGTACATAGGTATATGGTAATTCAAAGGACACACATTGAGATACAGAAACTATCACATAGCGCTTTGCTTTCAATAATGGAGAAACGATATGAAATGGACGAAATTTACTTTGGAGACAACCACTGAGGCAGTGGAGCTGGTCAGCGATCTGCTGATTGGACTTGGGATTGAGGGAATAGAGATCAGTGATAAGATACAGATCACGGAGCAGGAAAGACAGCAGCTGTTTATAGATTTTTTGCCGGAACTGGAAGAGGATGACGGCAGGGCTGTGATTACCTTCTACACGGATCCCGCCGAGGATATCACCATGATTTTAAGACAGGTGGAGGAAGGCTTGAAAGAGCTATCGGAATTTTTGAATATCGGAAGCGGCCAGCTGGAGGTATCCGATACCGAGGATAAGGACTGGATCAATAACTGGAAGCAGTTCTTTAAGCCCTTTCGTATCGATGATACCATCGTTATCAAGCCAACCTGGGAGGAGCTGACTGACGTGGGAGAAGCTGACCTGGTGATAGAGATTGATCCCGGAACCTCCTTCGGCACCGGTGCTCATGAGACCACCAAGCTCTGCATCCTGAGCTTGAAGAAGTATCTGCAGGCAGGCTATTCCGTACTGGATGCCGGCAGCGGAAGCGGAATTTTGTCCATCATTGCAAGGAAGCTAGGAGCAGGTGAGGTACTGGGAATTGATATTGATCCTCTGGCTACCACTGCCGCACTTGAAAATTCCGATGTGAATGGTATCAAGGCCTCGGAGCTATTGATTGCAGACGATCAGAAGCATTTCTCTGTAGGGTCTTCGGAGGATGGAATTCACTTTATCACCGGAAATATCATAGAGGATAGGAAATTTCGCTCCCTGGTAGGAAGAGACCGCTTTGATCTTGTGGTGGCGAACATCCTGGCGGATGTAATTATTCCCTTATCCGCAGTCATTGGTGAGAATATGAAGCCCGGTGGTATCTTCATCAGTTCTGGGATCATCAATACCAAGGAGACAGCTGTAGAACATGCCTTGAAGAGAAACGGTTTCCAAATTCTTGAGGTAAATCACATGGGAGACTGGGTATCCTTCGTTGCTACAAAATAATTTTATAAAGACAAAAAGTAATATAGATTTAAAATGCAAGATGAATAATAAAAATATACAAAGAAATATAAAACTAAAAAATAAAAATATGCTCCTCTCGGGGAACGACAGCAGGATTATTCAACTGTCATCCACAAGAGGAGCATTTCCTATGAAACAAAAACTCTACATATTCGAGTGGGTTACTTTATGATCAGAGTATTCAGC
>JAEYRK010000058.1 GCA_023435645.1 Bacillota bacterium | reverse complement strand
TACCGGAGATCAGCTCCAGGAACATGGCTTCAATCTTCTCTCCCAGCCCAACCTCATACAGGTTCACTGCGAAAATTTTATCATTGGAGAGGATCGGCTTCAGTACATCCTTGGGAAGCTTTGTGTCACCCAGCTTCAGCTCCGCTACATAGGCCTGCAGCTCAATGAGTAGAGGATCCGGGCTTGGGGTAAAGGCTCTGCCATTATCATCAAGACCCATAAGGTATCTGCACCAGCCGGCAATGGTCAAGGGTATTAGGGTAAGCTCGGTCGCCTTTGCTTTGTCGCTCTTATGATAAGCCTTAATGGTCTCCCCAAAACGAATCGGAAGCTTCTGGGAGGTGTCGGTTGCAATCCTTTGGGGTGTATCCGGCACGAAGGGATTCGGAAGCCGCTGCTTAAGAACTGTCTGAATAAAATCCCGGGGATCCAGTACCCCCGGATGAACAACCACCGGCATCCCCTCCTCATAAGCAATCCGGTGAACCAGCTGATTTAGCTCAGTATCCCGCATTTCTTCCCAAATGGTGGTATAGGATAGCAGACAGCCGAAAATTGCCAGAGCGGTATGAAGGGGATTAAGGCAGGTACAAACCTTCATTCTCTCCACCTTATCCACGGTTTCCCGATCGGTAAACAAAAATCCGGCCTTCTCAAGCTTTGGTCTTCCGTTCGGGAACGCATCCTCGATGACCAGATATTCTGTCTCCTCCGCATTTACAAAGGGAGCTGTATAGGTATTTTTACCGGTGATGATCAGCTCTGTATCCTCAAACCCATCCTCCTCAAGCATGTTCTTTACCTTATCATCAGGTCTCGGCGTAATCTTATCAATCATGCTCCAGGGGAAGGACACCTGATTCCTGTCCTTAATATAGCTTAAGAAGCCCTCCTCGGCAAATCCGTTTCTTACCCACTGAGTCCCATAGGCTTCCACTGCTGCATATAGCTTATCCCCATTATGGGAGCAGTTATCCATGCTGACCAGGGCCACCGGAGTCGCATTTTTCTGATATCGCTCCAGCAACAGGGCTGTGATTTTCCCCATGATATGGGCAGGCTTCTCCGTTCCGGAGATAAAATCCTTCTCTACAATACCCAGATACTCCCCCTTGGAATCCACCAGGCTGTATCCCTTCTCTGTAATCGTAAAGCTAATGATCTGCAGGGAGGGTGCCATAAAAATCTCCTTCAAGCGGTTCCAGTCTGTTGTCGATGCGGTATCTGCTATGAGGGATTCTACCACACTACCGATCACCTTCTTCTCAATTGTGCCATCAGCTTTTAACACTACCAATAAGCTGAGGTCATCATAGGGCTGATAAGCCTTCTCAATGATTTCATAATCAAAGCCTTCACTGACGATGACACCCTTATCATAGCTGCCCTCATTTAGCATCTTCTGAAGCCCTGCTGCAGGGAACCCCCGAAAGATATTCCCAGCTCCAAAGTGAATCCAGGTCGGCTCCGTCATCGTCGTTTTTCTGACCTTATCCCTGTCATATTCCGGCAGCTCGTAGCCCCTTTGCTTCCATGAGGAATCATAATTCTTTAGTCTCATACCCATATACCCATATACCCTTATATTCTCTACCCTTTCCGGACGCTCCTCCTATTTTAACAATCATCTGACTAAAACCTATTGTTCACCGCACAACCGGACCGGCCTTTCCCATCTTATTGTTACTTTTGATATCCGCGAAAGCTTCCGCGCGCTGGAACAATTGAACATACTCCTAAACCTATTTCTCATTCTTACGGATGGCTTCCCATAAGCCATTCAGGTAAGCCACTCCAAGGGCTCGGTCATATAGGCCGTAGCCGGGCCTCGCCTGCTCACCCCAGATCATCCTTCCGTGGTCTGGGCGTGCCACACCATCAAAGCCAATATCATGAAGCGCCTTAACGATTTCATACATATCAAAATTACCATCGGAGGATAGATGGGAGCTCTCATGAAATACACCGTCCGCCTCGAACTTCATATTTCTTAAGTGAACAAAATGAATTCTTGCACTAATCCTGGGATTTCGGATTATCTGAGGCAGATTATTCTTCAGATTGCTGCCCAGGGAGCCGGTGCATAGGGTAAAGCCGTTATAAATGCTATCATTTAAAGCCGCAATCTCCTCCAGAGCCTTCTCACTGGTCACAATTCTCGGTAGTCCGAATACACTCCAGGCCGGATCATCCGGATGAATGGCCATCTTAATCTTATATTTTTCACAGACAGGCATAATGGAATCCAGGAAGTACTTCAGGTTCTGCATCAAAAGCTCAGCTGTTACACCCTGATACTTCTCGAATAAGCCCATGATCTCAGCCCTGCGGTTCGGTTCCCACCCGGGTAACACGAAGCCTCCGCTTTCCTTCTCCATGCGCTCAAACATCGTCTCCGGCTGAATATCCTTAATGATGTTCTCATCATAGGCAAGGGCATAGGAACCATCGGGAAGCTTCATCGCCAGATCGGTTCTGGTCCAGTCAAAGATCGGCATGAAATTGTAGCAAACCATATGTACATCCGCTTTACCAAGATTCTCAAGGGATATCTTATAGTTTTCGATATATTGCTCTCTGGAGGGCAATCCGATCTTAATGTCCTCGTGGATATTGACACTCTCGATACCGATGAGCTTCAGCCCACTCTCCTCCACTTCCTTCTTTAGGCTCATGATATCCTCTAGCTTCCAGGCCTCTCCCACAGGGATGTCATGGAGGGAGGATACCACCCCGGTTACTCCCGGTATCTGCCGGATCTTGTCCAGTGACACGCTATCATGCTTATGCCCAAACCAACGTAATGTCATCTCCATCATACATACTCCTTTCAATATAGTGATCAATGATTTTGAAACGAACTCCATTCAACCTGTGCACACAGCAGATACATATTCCGCATGAATCAATATAATTGCTTCAAAACTCTTTCCATAATCTCCTCTTAGGAATATGGATCTGTTGTATGTACAAAATATACTCTTAAATTACGCATAATATCTGAACCAGGTAACTGCGAAATCATAAAATTCCTAACTCCTGGTAATTTTTAGCATCCTATTTATTAGTATATACCAAAAGAAGGATTTTTCAAGTCATGGATAAGAAATGGGGACAATATAGAATATCATCCCCATTCCTTCTATGCTTCATGACCTATGAGCCGCTTACCTCTTTCGCTTATGCTTTATCATGAAACAATGATCTAATTTATTGATAAGTGATTACTACATTAGCGATATAGTAGGTGGTATCCTTCGTACTATCGTCTTTCCCTATGAAAATCATGCTTGCACCCTCTGGAACTACCATGGAACCGGTAACTGTCTCCCAGGTATCCGCCGGCTTGCCCCAACCTCCTGCAACCGCAGGGTAATCCGAGCTATTCATCTGCCATGCATTGGAGCCGCCAGTGCTTCTCTTGACCGAAGCCGTTACCGTTATGGTTTTTCCGACGGCTGCTGCCGGAATACCTATGCCTGCCACCTTCCAGTCCATACTGTCCAAAACACTGCCACTAATCTCAACCACATTGGTATACGAATCTACCGTTAACCCTGTACCGGTGATAGCATCTGAATAAATGTCCAATCCATAGGTGGGCGAAGTAGGATCCGTCAGTGTGGTAACCGTCACTGTCGGGAAAAGTGTAGCATAGGCTGCTTCTGCTTGTGCCATGGTTCCTTCATAGACTAACACATTGTCCAGGTAGAAGGCTGCGGGAGCTGAGGCACCTGGTTCAAAATAAATCCTAGGATAGGAGGCATCCTCAGGTATCACAGGGAATTCCATAGCAATCTTTGTCCATACACCGGAAGCAGCAGCTACAGAAGTCTGTGGATAGCTATCCGTATTCATGGTGACCTTAATGTCCTTACTACCGGATTCCTCGTGCATCACAGAAGCAATCACAGTAATCTTTTTCCCATGATGGGAAAACAGCTCATAGCCGGGGTTGCCCCAGCCTGCTGCAGCAGGATCTACCAAGATACTCTTTGCACTGTCACTGGCACCTTTGTTTGCGAAGGATAAGCCGGTCCCAATGGTACCTGTCAGTCCATAGGAAGCTCCGTCCTCAAATCCTGCGCTGAAGAGCGTATGTCCCGTAGGTGTAGGTGTAGGCGTAGGTGTTGATGTCGATTTGGGTTTGGACAATACCTTCACCGTCACTGTTCCTGTTACAGGAACTGCTTCATCCGTATTGGTAAAACGGATTGCCGCTTTTACCATATACAGATCTGCCGGATCCCAACCGGTGATCTCATCAAGAATAAACTGCCTCCTAAAGGAGATTGGCTGACTTCCGGCTGATAATTCCTTCACACCCAAGTTCTGGCTGATCACCTTAAAGGAACCGTTATAAGAACTGAGGGCCTTTTCATTTTGAATAATTAAATCTGCCTGAAGATTGGTTGCTGCATCCTTGGATTTACCGGTATTGACCGTTACCGTAAATTCAAAGCCCCTTACAACCTCCTTCACGCCGGCCCAGGTGGTAAACTTATTGAGTAAATCCGGATCTGTAATACCCGCTCCGGCTGCTGCATTCTTAAAGTTAGTTCCATTGAGATAGAAATCCTTGGTAATGGTCGTGTTATCAGGATCCCAATCAAAAGTGCTATCCCCTAAGGAAAAGGCTGAAGCTTCAGGAAGGTAAAAGCTTGTAAAGTATCTTTCAATGGATGGATCTTCCGGAATTTCAGGAGGTAACGCCGGCGGAATAAAGGGAATGACCGGTGTCGGAGGCTGACTGGTTACGGAAGTACCAGGAGCTGCAACAACTCCCATAATCTTCGCATTCAGTACCTTCTCACCAACCATAACCAGCGTATTCGTTGTATCAATCCTACAGTCATTGGCGTTGATGTATGCTTCAGATACTTCTCCTGCTCCGGCAAGGGAGGAAGCGGCACCCTCCAGATTAAGGGTACCTATGTAGCCTGGTGCCTCCACAGTAATCTCTGCCTTTTGACCAATAGATTCGATTTGATCCACTGAACCGCTTACCTTAATGAAAGACCCGGTACCCTCGTTCCTGATTGTGCCCACACTGTCCCTTACTGTTAGGGAAGCACCACTTGCATTCCTATCCATCGTTACCCTAGTAGTAGGAATAGCCAGCTCGAGGTTGGCATTACCGATGAGGTCTACCGCTTCAATCGTAGAATCCCCACCATTGGTTAGCTGTACATTTCCGGCCTTCTCACCGCCTGTGACCAACACCTCGGCGATACTACAGCCCGTAGCCACTACCTCAAGATCTCCGAAAGATGAATCAAGTAGTAGCTTACCGGAATAATCCTCTAGGTAGATGATGATTTTCCCCTCTTTGCTCTGCTCGAATCTCAAGCCGTCGATCTGAGAACCATCCTCCTGCTTAATCATTGCATTTACCTTAGCCCAGATCTCAGAGATTGCCGTATTGCTACCTACATTCAGCTTCGGAGCCTTCGCATCTTCCTCCCCCAATGCCAAGGAAATAATCTCATCCTTCGGTTCATCAAATACCACCTTGTTGGCTGTGGAATCATACAGATTAAGTGTATAATCCCCGCTTTCCAGGGTTAGCATGTTTCTAACCGTTACACCGGACAGATAAATGACTGCATCCTTTACGGAGGAATCCACGGTGATATTGCCGTAGGTTTTATCCAGGATGATGATTTCATTATCTGCATCCACATGCTTTCCGGTTATCGTGAGATCCTTCAGTACCTGAATGATCACTGTATCTGTCTGACCACTGCCATCCGTCGCTTTAATTGTAATTGTGGCAGTTCCTGAACTGATCGCAGTTACTAAACCGCCGGAGGTTACTGTAGCAACCTTGCGGTTGGATGTGCTATAGGTTACTTTTTTATTGCTTGCGTTTTTAGGCTCCACAAAGACGGAGAGCTGCTTCGTGGTACCTATCGCCATCGTTTCTTTATATGTTTTTGCATATACCTGATCCACATAGATCTTATCAGCAGCATTAGCCCTAATGGTGAAACCGTTACTTGACATAAGCATAGCGGCTGCCAGAACTGCAGTTATTATTTTCTTAAATCGCATATTTTTCACTGATAATTCCTCCTTTATGGTTTCATAGGGATACTTATTTGACAACCTTCATCTCCATATCATCCAAATAGAATGTAAGAGCCTCATCATTTTCGGTCTCTATGAAGATCAAGTTACCTGTAGCATTCTCTGCGATGAAGCAATCCGCTTCAAGCAGTGTCCATTCACCCTTATTCACCGGAGTTTGTAATACAATATTATCAGAGTCATCCGCCTTCTCCATATGGTTGTTAATCTTGAAGGTTACCTGATCCGGGCCATCCTTATACATCACATATACCCTTAAGTGCACTGTTCTTCCAAAGAGACTGGCTTTGCTGATATTGTTCGTGGAATTGAAGATCACGCCGGCTCCATCCCAACCAGCAGTACGGGTAACCTCTACGCTTGCCTTACCACTCTTTGCAGCAGCAGTAGTATTCGTTCTTACTGCATTTACTCTGGCATTCAAAACGCTTCCGTCTTCAAAATCACTCTTGAATACAATCTCTCCAACCTTCATTTTTTCCACCTGGATAGGTGTGTTCTCAACAATTTTAACATCCAGCTGTTCAACAACTACATTGTCCACATAGAAATCAATCAAGGTATCTGCTTCAAAATAGAATAAGCATTGGGTAGTCGTAGGAGATACCTCCATCGTACCGGTGATCTTAGTCCATTCACCCTTCTTAGCCTCTACAGAACCAATCGGAACCCATCTGTTGTCATCTGCGCTGGATCTTTCCTGCGTGATTTTAATATTTTCTATCTCTTCTCCTGTTGTATATCTGACCCAACCGGTAACACGGTAGGTGGCTCCGGGAATCACCAGCTTCGTTACGTCTGCTGCGACACCGTTCCAATTTGCTGTTCTACCGCTCACAGAGATATAGCCCTTTCCGCCTTCAGCAGCTTTA
>JAEYRK010000061.1 GCA_023435645.1 Bacillota bacterium | reverse complement strand
TATGGCGAGAGTTTTTTTGATTTTCCTATGGGATAAGTTTAAAAACTGAAAGATAGGGAAAATTAATATAATAGAAAGCTAGGATATATGAATAAGACAGAATAATAATTGCCTGCCTGCAGGCACTTTGGAGGCTAAAATGGTAGTAAAGGAATATGAGAGTGCCCGTGATTATCTGAATGAACACCAGGAGAATCTGCTGAAGAATGAGGCTGTCAGCCAGTTGGTTCTGTATGAAGCTTATCTGATGCAAACCACCGGACAGATAGGGAATTGTCTGTTTGGCGTGGTGTTGGATGAGGAGCTTCCGCTGCTGCATTTCTCTAATGCAGCACCACATAATATGGCAATTTATGCTCAAGTCTCCGGTAAGGATGTGACTGGTCCTGCGGCGGCTCTTTTGGCTGATTATATGGCAAGCAATCATATCCCTTTCGCCGGACTCAATGCGAATCATGAAATTAGTAATTCCTTTATCGAGCAATATAAAAAGAGCGTGAACTGCACCTTCCTTGAGAAGCTAAGTACGGATATCATGGAAATCCGTGAAGTGAATGAGATCTTACCGGTGGAAGGGAAGCACAGGCTGGCTGTGCCTGAGGAAGTGAAGCTAATCACTGATTGGATGATTAGCTTTCAGATCGAAGCACTGGAAAGTGAAATTAATTATGAGAAAGCGTTGAATAAGGCTACGCGATACATTCAGGAGAACAAGATATATATCTATGAGGATATGGAGCAAAGACCGGTATCGATGGCAGCAGTATCTAGAAAGCTTGCGACCGGGGTGGCAATCAATCATGTATTTACTCCGGAGGAATACCGCGGTAAAGGCTATGCTGCTGCAAATATCTACTATATGAGTAAGGAGCTTCTGGAACAGGGTTATTTGTTCTGTACGCTGTTTGTTGACCGGAAGAATCCGATCTCTTTGCGAGCCTATGAGAAGGTAGGATATCATATACTGGAAGACAATTATGAATATGTGTTACTTCAGACTTAACGGGTGTTATATCGGAGGAGCTACATATAACACCTTGAATATCTTGAGAGATAAGAAAATAGAATAGGATTTGATTTTCCCCTCCTATAATAGTAAAATGAAGGTAATCATTCATACTAGAAAAGGAGGGTTTTATATGAAGATGATCCGGTGGGGAATTATTGGAGCAGGAAACATATCCTCAACCTTTGCGACAGCACTGAACTCTATGGGAGATACCAGGCTGGTGGCAGTGGCATCCAGGGAGCTTAGGAGGGCGGAAGAATTTGCAAATCGCTTCCACATTGAAAAGGCTTACGGAAGCTATGAGGAGCTGGCAAATGATCCTGAGGTGGATGTGGTTTATATAGGAACACCACATCCGGAGCACAGGGAGAATGCCGCCCTCTGTATGAAGCAAGGGAAAGCGGTTCTCTGTGAAAAATCATTTACATTAAATAGCAAGGATAGCCTTTACCTAATCGAGCTGGCAAGAGAGCGCAGGGTTTTCCTGATGGAGGCCATGTGGACTAAATTTCTCCCGGTAACCCGTAGAGTGAAGGAATGGATTCAGGAGGGAAAAATCGGGAAGATCAGACATCTGAGAGTACCCTTTGGATTCCGGTCTGAGTTCAATCCGGAAAGCAGGCTATATGACCCTGCGCTGGGTGGAGGTGCCCTGCTGGATGTCGGTGTTTATCCGATTTCCTATGTCATTCATATGCTGGATTGCCTACCGGAGCAGGTCCTCAGTAGTGCAGTAATCGGTAAAACAGGTGTGGATGAGCAGAATGTGATCCTGATGAAATTCCCTCAGGGCATTCTTGCAGAATTAAGCTCTGCAGTATCTGCAAAAATCGGCTTCGATGCAGAAATCATAGGAGAAAAGGGAAGAATCTATGTACCAAGGTTTTGGTCTGCGGAAGAAGCAATGCGATACAATTCCAATGATGAGCTGGAGGAGACTCTGGAGCTGCCATTTCCGGTGAATGGCTATGTTTATGAAGCGGAGGAGGTAAATCGCTGTTTGCGGGAAGGACTCATAGAAAGTGAGCAACTGCCCTTACAGGATACTCTTAATATCATGGGAATCATGGATGCGATGCGGACTGAATGGGGACTTACATACCCACAGGAGAGGGATGATCAATAGGTATCCTTCAATCTAAGCTGTGGACTGACTTCACAATTTTTTCATAGATGGATGATACAATAGCGTAAAGAAATGAACGGAGGTGTCACATGGAGCAGCTGAAAATATTAGTCGTTGATGATGAGAGCAGGATGAGGAAGCTTGTGAAGGACTTCTTAGTGCGGAAGAATTATGAAGTAATTGAGGCTGAGAACGGAGAGCAGGCAGTCGATCTTTTCTTTTCTGATAAGGATATCTCGCTGATCATACTTGACATCATGATGCCTAAGATGGACGGCTGGCAAGTATGTAAGGAAATCAGACAATATTCCAAGGTGCCTATCATTATGCTGACAGCGAAGGGTGACGAGAAGGATGAGCTACAGGGGTTTGAGCTGGGAGTGGATGAGTATATTTCCAAACCCTTCAGTCCGAAGATTCTTGTGGCCAGGGTAGAAGCAGTACTTCGTAGGACGGTCGCTGCAGACGGAGAGGTGATTGAGATCGGTGGAATAACCTTGGATAAGGCAGCCCATCTGGTGAAAATAGATGGGACAAGCATAGATCTCAGCTATAAGGAATTTGAGCTCTTATCCTATTTCGTAACCAACAAAGGAGTAGCCTTATCCAGGGAACGGATTCTGAATAATGTCTGGAATTATGATTATTTCGGTGATGCCAGAACCATCGATACCCATGTGAAGAAGCTTAGGAGTAAGATGGGTGAGAAGGGGGATTATATTAAGACCATCTGGGGTCTTGGCTATAAATTTGAGGTAGATGCATGAAAAATTCCATAAGGCTTAAAATAACACTTCTATTTACAGCACTGATTATACTGACTATTTTTTTGACCTGGTTTATCAACCGGACCTTCCTGGCAAATTATTACCAGGGTAATAAGACCGACACCTTGATGAAGGTATATCAGCAGATCCAATCGATCTATGAGGAAAGTAAGGAGGATATCTTCCTATCGGAGGAGGATACCCTGAAGCTGGAGAGGATTTCTTCGTATAATAATGTTAATATCTATGTCTTCATGCAGTTTGCTGGGGGTTGGGCATTCAATTATCCGGAGCCGAGGAATTCCGGTGAGCGGGAACAGGTGCAGATCGAATCATTGATCAGAGATTATCTGAGCCCTGCATATAACAGCAACGAAACCAGTAGAGTTTATATAGAAGAAACAGATCATTATCTGATCTTCAAATTATATGATAAGCATCTGGATTCCTACTATATTGATTTAATCGGAAAATTGGGAATGGATAAAGTGATCTTCCTAAGATCAAACTTTGAAAGTATCCAGGAAAGTACAGAGATTGCTAACCGTTTTCTCGCTTATATCGGGATCTGTGTTGTGGCAATCGGAATCGTAGCAGCATTAATTATAAGTAAAAGATTCACAAAACCGATTCTTCAGCTGGCCGGGATTGCCAAGAGAATGTCCGATCTGGATTTTGAAGTAAAGTACCAGGGAAAAACAAGGGATGAGATTGGGGAACTGGGTAACAGCATCAATGTATTGTCAGATAAGCTAGAGACTACGGTTTCTGAACTAAAGAGAGCGAATAATGAGCTACTGACCGACATACAGAAGAAGACAGAGATCGATGAGATGAGGAAGGAATTCCTGTCCAATGTATCCCATGAGCTGAAAACTCCAATTTCTTTGATCCAGGGCTACGCAGAAGGGCTGATGGACAATATCAACGAGGATGAGGAGAGCCGCAACTTCTATTGTGAAGTCATTATGGATGAAGCAGGGAAGATGAATCAAATCGTGAAGAAGCTGTTGTCCTTAAATGAACTGGAATCAGGAAGCAACAGAGTAAACTTTGAGCGGTTTGACATTGTAGCGCTGATCCGGTCGGTTCTTTATAACACCGAGATCCTGTTCCGACAGAAGGAGGTTAAGCTACGGTTTGATCAGAAAGATCCAATCTATGTGTGGGCGGATGAATACCTGGTGGAACAGGTGGTCACAAACTATATCAGCAATGCCTTAAATCATGTGGACGGAGCCAGAATTATAGAGATTAAGCTAATTCGATATAATGATTTACTACGAATCGCTGTTTTCAATACCGGAGAAAATATTCCGGAGGAGGAGCTGGATAAGATCTGGATTAAATTCTATAAGGTTGATAAGGCTAGGACCAGGGAGTATGGCGGCAGCGGAATCGGTCTTTCCATCGTAAAAGCCATCATGAACTCCCTAAACCGGGAATGCGGGGCGACGAACCATCCGAATGGAGTTGAATTCTGGTTTGAGCTTGACACAAAGAATCTAGGATAAATTTGATCACTATTTGGGAAATTGTAAAAGCGAGTTTTGCAATATCCTAAGACTTGCAGAGAGGTACTAGCTTGAACGATCAGCAGGACATGCTTCAATCAATTATTTCTATCATTGCTAAAAATGTTAAAGAATGCGATGCTAATTATATCATTGGGATAGATGGTTATAGTTGTGCTGGCAAAACTTCATTTACAGAACAACTCATGAAATATAACATCTGTGAGCGGCCGGTCTTTGTCTTTCATATAGATGATTATATTAAGCCAAGTAAATTCAGATATCATACAGGATATGAACAATGGGTCGAACATTTCTTTTTACAATGGGATACGTCTTATATAAGTGAGAATCTGTTTCGGGCAATAAAAGATAATAAAACACAAATAAAGCTTCAACATTATTGTAAGGGCAAGGATAGTGTCTCTGAATATATTTATGAGATACCTAGTAAAAGTATCATTATAATTGAAGGAGTATTTCTACAAAGGGTTGAATGGAGAAAGTATTTTGATTATGTTGTATTTATGGATTGCCCAAGGGAAATAAGGTTTCAGAGAGAAGTGATTAGAAGTAATCATAGCTATAATCTAAATCATGTGATATCTCATTACAGGGAGCGTTATTGGGCGGCAGAAGATTATTATGATAAGACCTATAAGCCGTTAGAAGCTTCAGATGTAATAATAAGAAACTACTAAGTTCAATTAGAGGATGGAAGGCTGCTGCTGAATACATCAATGGGTAATAAGATGTATTTTGCAGCAGTTTTATATTCCACAATAGAAAGGAATATCGTTCCGAAGATTGCTCTGATATATTACCTTGAACTAATGATTTATCTTGCTGAAAAATGGAATTAGTGTTAATATGATAGTTGTAGCATCTTGTAAGAAAGTAGTTTACCGAGGAACAAACGGGGGAATACGGATGAAAAAGACAGGACTGGTATTATTAACATTATTAATGCTGTCATTAACCGGATGTTTGCATGAATATCAACTAACAGAGGAATCTACCGAAGTGGTAGCGGAATATATGGCTGGAGTTCTTCTTAATAAAGATGAGAATTATGAGAGGCATCTGCTTTCTTGGGAGGAGCTGAATATTACAACTGAGGAAGATGCCGAAAGACCGGATAATTCTGGGAACGAGGATATAGGGGATGAATCTAAAGAGGAACCTGATAAGGATAAGCAGACTCCGATAAGAGGAGAAGAATCCACAGAGTCAAATAAGGACTATACGATCACTGAGGTAATCGGAGCCGATCATATTAATATTTCCTATAACAGCTATAAGTTTTACAACGTTTATCCCGAGGATGAGACGAATGCGTACTTTTCTCTTACCCCCATGGAGGGGAACCAGTTGTTGGTAGTTTCCTTTACTGCGGAAAACTTAACCGATAAAGAAAAAAGACTGGACCTTAGAAAGTCTAAGGTTGATTATCAACTGGATATCAATGTAGGAACTATATATAAGCCGCTTCTTACATTACTGGAGAATAACCTGAAATATATAGATATGAAGATAGGGGCCGGTAAAAAGGAGGAAGTTCTGCTGATCTACGAAATATCAAAGGATCTTCAGGTGGATGATATTAATCTGATCATTTCTAATGGGGCGAAGACAGAGATAATTGATATTAAATAATATAAAGGAGTAGGGCTATGAGTTTTGTAGAGAGAAAACGTATTAAATTTTTTGGCTTACCGTTCAGCTTCACAAAGTACACCATAACAGAAGAGAAGCTTACAATTACCTCCGGCTTCTTAAGCATTACTGAGGATGATGCATTCATGTATAAGATTCAAGATGTCCGTCTTACCAGGAGCTTAACAGAGCGTATATTTAAGCTTGGGACCATAACCTGCTATACCGGTGATACAACACATCCAGAGCTTATATTGCAGCATATTAAGCACTCCGGGAAAATCAAAGATTTCATAATGCAATATTCAGAAGAAGCAAGGAGAAAGCGGAGAGCCCTACATACCTTGAATATAGATGCAGGAGAGCTTGATGAAGTGGAGCTGGATAATATTAACTGAGGAAAACTTCATTCATATACTTGACATTATTCGATGTTTTTAGTAGAATAAAAATCCGCCACTTGACAACAGCCGACGGATAACCGGTAAAGGATAGCTGAATAAGTCATACAAAAGAAACTTATGAAGAAAAATAAAAAACGGTTGACATAATAAGCAGGCTGTGTTATATTAAGAAAGTTGACGGCAAACAACGGAAGCAAATGTCATAATAGCATTTGTGGATATGAACCTTGATAATTGAACAGTAAAACAACCCTGAAAATTCTAAAAAACTCAGAGTTACACATGGCTCTGAAGAAAGCATTCTAACGAATGCTTGTAGATTTTCATGAGATATATCAGAGATG
>JAEYRK010000030.1 GCA_023435645.1 Bacillota bacterium | reverse complement strand
CAATCTTAGTGACGAGGAGCAAGAGATTATCGTAACACCGGAGGAGGTTGAATTGGAGAGCTTTAGCGGGTATGACTTTGAGGAATTATGGAATGAGGAGAGGCTGGAAGTCTTGGAACAGGTTTTTGTGACCAAGGTATTGCCCCATGGTGCTAAGCTATATGGGATAGGATGCCGGCAACTGTCCTGATAGCAAATGACAAACTAACCCTCCCGTCATTTCTTATGTATTGCATACGGAGGAATGGCTATTATCGCATCAACTTTTATTATGCAATAAGCAGATTGGAAGGAATGTGCTATAAAGCAATTATTTACAAAGCATAGAAAAGCTATCTTATGTTTTACTTATTGCTCCATTGGAAACAATATATCATGGAGGTGGTTTTGCTTTGATATCACATAAATCAGTTATAACCTTTGGTATGGTAGCAATTCCGATTGCAATGTTTACAGCTACCCAGGATAACGACATCCATTTTAATCAGCTGCATAAGGAGGATAACAGCCGCATCCGCTATAAGAAAACCTGTGGCCACTGCGGGAAGGAAATTAAAGCCGACGATATTGTTAAGGGCTATGAATATGAGAAGGAAAAATATGTTGTCATCACGGACGAGGAAATTGAGAAAATTAAAACAGAAAAAGAAAAGTCAATCCAGATCCTGCACTTTGCACAGCTAAAGCAGATTTCCCCTGTCTATTATGAAAAGACCTATCAGGCTGCACCTGAAGCGGGAGGGGAAAAGGCCTTTGAGCTGCTAAGGTCGGCACTGATGGCCGAACAGAAAATTGCAATAGGTAAAACCGTCATGGGCACCAAGGACACCCTAATGGCAATCATTCCGCGGGAGGAAGGTATTCTTATTTCCACGATGTTCTACGCTGATGAGGTCAAAGCCCTTCAAAAGCAATATAACAAGCCGGAAGTATCCGACCAGGAGCTTAACCTGGCCAAGCTTCTGATCAATTCCATGGATACCCCCTTTGATCCTGAGAAATATAGAGACGAATACCAGGCAAAACTCCGTGAACTGATCGAGACAAAGATATCCGGTAAAGAGGTGGTAGCCTCCGAACCTGTAAGCGCCGGTAAGGTAATCGACCTGATGGAGGCTCTAAGAGCAAGCGTTGAAAAAGCCAAGACGGACAAGGAAACGGCATAACGATATGATAGGAGACTTAAAGGAGTACAACCAAAAAAGGAATTTCCATAGAACCTCAGAGCCCAAGGGAGAAGCAGATTCTTCAGAAGAGGGCCTGAGGTTTGTTGTTCAGCACCATATGGCACGTAAGGAGCATTATGATCTGCGGCTGGAGTGGGCAGGAGTTCTCCTAAGCTGGGCAGTGCCCAAGGGTCCGTCTTATAAGAAGCAGGATAAGAGACTCGCAGTGCAGGTGGAGGACCATCCGCTCGACTACAGAAATTTTGAGGGCACGATACCAAAAGGTGAATACGGCGGAGGGGTAGTTATGCTCTGGGACGAAGGCTTTTGGGAGCCTTACGGTAATGTGGAGGAAGGTCTGAGGGAGGGTGCACTGAAGTTTATCCTGAAAGGGTATAGGCTACAAGGTAAGTGGGCGCTGATCCGGATCAAAGGGAAAGCAGGAGAAGTAAAGGATAACTGGCTTTTACTAAAGGAGACGGATGAGCATGTCAAAGATAATGACGGAATATCCGGATTTATTACCAGCATCAGGACCGGCCGTACCATGGAGGAAATTGAAAGAGGAGAAGAGGAACAATTCAAAAAAAACCCTTTTCATGTAGCTAATGTGCAGCTTGCCAAATTAGTAAAGAGCGTTCCTGAGGGTGAGAATTGGCTCTATGAGTTAAAATATGATGGCTACAGGATCCTTGCGTATGTGGAAGGGAACAGCGTCCGGCTGCTGACAAGGAATGGTAATGACTACGTAAATCGCTTTCATGATGTCGCAGCCTCCCTGATCAGCCTCTCTGCGGGAAGGCCGATGGTGCTGGACGGAGAAGTCGCCGTGACGGATACAGCAGGCAAGACCGATTTTCAAGCACTTCAGAACTATATGAAGAACCCAAAGGGCAAAAACCTTACCTATATCGTCTTTGATCTTCTTGCACTGGATGGGGTTGATCTTCGGGGACTAGCTCTTACCCAACGGAAAGAAATGCTTGAGAAGCTAATGAAGGATGCTCCCCAAAATCTTTATTACAGTCGTTATATCAGAGGAAAAGGAAAAGAAAGCTTTGCAGTAGCCTGTGAGGCAGGCATGGAGGGTATCGTCGGCAAAAAGGCCGACTCTGTTTATCGTGGTACAAGAAATGATGACTGGATCAAGTTGAAATGTGATAAAAGGCAGGAGTTCGTAATCGGAGGCTATACCAGATCTGACAAAATAACAAATGGAATCAGCTCCCTTCTTCTTGGTGTCTATGAAGAGGAAGAATTGGTTTATGCCGGACGTGCAGGAACAGGTATCAGCGAAGCTGAGGGGAAGGTTCTCGAAGAGAAATTTAAAAACATACAAAGAATAGCTGCGCCCTTCCAAGTAGCACCAAAGCCTAAGGCGAATGAAGAGATCATATGGCTGGAGCCTGAGTTTATCGCGGAAATCAAATTTGCCGAATGGACCCAGGATAATCATTTACGGCAGGCCAGCTACAAAGGCTTGCGGATTGACAAGAATCCCAGGGCGATCATAAGGGAGAAAGCAGAGGAAGAAAAAGAAGAAGAAAAAGAGCAAGAGTTACAGCTTCATGTCTCTACTGAAGAGGAGGAGAATCCCATGGGGTTCAATAGAAGCGGCCTCGTAATCCAAGGAATAAAGATATCCAATCCGGATAAAGTATTATTTGATGATCCCAGAATCACAAAGGAAGAGGTGGTTCGTTATTATTCTGAGATTTCAGAGCGCATGTTGCCCTATGTGAGTCGTAGGCTTCTCAGTACGATACGCTGCCCCAAGGGGATATCACAGACCTGCTTCTTTAAGAAGCATCCCGGACCGGGAAGTAAGGAGGTCATTATAACCCCTGTGATAAACAACAGTGGAGAGACAGAGGAATATTTTTATATTGAAAACTCAGCCGGATTGATATCAGAAGCTCAGATGGACACCCTGGAGTTCCACATCTGGGGCAGTTGCGTAGAAACACTGGAAATGCCCGATATGATGGTATTTGATCTGGATCCCGACGAAGGAATGGATCTGGACAGGGTACGCCAGGGCGTGCTGGATGTGAAAGAGATTTTGACCGAGCTGTCACTGAACTCCTATCTTAAGACAAGCGGCGGTAAAGGTTACCATGTGGTCGTTCCCTTTAAGCCGGTTGTCTCATGGGAGATATTTCATGATTTTGCCAGGGGAGTGGCGGAGGTTATGGAACAGAAGTGGCCGGACCGTTATACGAGTAATGTAAGAAAAACCAGGCGAGTGGGTAGGATCTTTATCGACTGGATGAGAAACGGCAGAGGTGCTACCAGTATTGCACCCTATTCACTGAGAGCAAGAAGAGGAGCCAGGGTATCTATGCCGATCGACTGGGAGGAGCTTGATACAGTGGCACCTGATGGCATCTCTATGGAGGAGGCTCTTTTGAGGATCAAGGGAAAAGACCCGTGGAAAGATTTTTATGAGAATCATCAGATGCTGAAATAGTTGAATCACCCGCTTCAAAAACTACATTAGACAAGAAATGTTTTAACGCGAATCAAAGATGCCACTTGAAGACTGCGATAGTTTTCAAGTGGCATTTTGTATAACAGAGCAATGGTAGGCATGGCTTTTCTGCATCTTTTGCATGTTATCAGGGCATAAGTTGCAGAATCTGCAATTTTTGGTTGTGCTTTATGTGAAACAATGTATAATGATATTGGAGGTGTTCCATATGAACTTGGGAATGAAGTTATTAGAGGTTCGAGAGACTGCAAACATATCCCGTGGGCAGCTGGTTGAACTCCTGAAGGAAAAAGGATTTGATGTTAAGACCTATACAATCAGTAAGTGGGAAAAAGGGATATCAAAACCCACGATTGAGGCATTCCTAGCAATTTGCGATATCTGCCGGGTAAAGGATATCCGACAAACGTTTACCGATAACAGGCGGTTACGTTTGTACGACATACCGGTCTCTGCCGGCCGCGGTAATTACCTTGAGGAGGGCTCTTATGAGATGATTGAGGTTGACAATACAGTTCCAAGCTTGGCCGATTATGCGGTCAGAGTCAGTGGAAATAGTATGCAACCCCGCTTTGTTGATCAACAAATCATCTTTATCCATGAGCAGCCTGTTCTGGAGGAAGGAGAGATTGGAATCTTCTGCCTGAACAATGATACCTATTTAAAAAAGCTCGGGAAGGGGTGCTTGATTTCTTTAAATCCTGAATATGACCCAATCCCAATTCAAGATCATGATAACTTCAGAGTATTTGGAAGGGTTGTTGGTTAGTTCAGAATAACTTTTGAGGGGAAATTATGGACGGATATCATGCAGATAAAAAATATGAGTCATTTAGAATCCCCGGTAGGCAGCAGGCGCAAGGGGTTGCTGGAGAATTGTCTCAAACGAATCCTGTAGGACAGGCTTCACTGGAGGAAGGATTGTTTTATGAGATTGAGTACGATTCCTGTCCGATACCGGGTGTTGGCAAATATGTTTTGAAGCCTCAGAAAATCGAGAAGCCTGAAAAGGACGAAAAGCGGGTGCTCTTTGATCAGATGAGAGAAATTGCAAGAACGCACCGTTTTCCCTATGACAATTCAAGATTTTTTGATCAGCGGGTTCGAAATGGTAATTCTTACGTCTTTTATAAGCAAGGCATGTTTATGAAGGATTGTTCGGATGATTATACGGAATACAAGGAATTTACGCAATACTTCCCATATTATCAAATGATGGGTTATGAGCAGCTTCGGACCTATTTTACCTGGCGCACAGAGATCAGAAAGGGAAATGTCTCAGAGGTATCCTTGTCCTACGCATTTCTATATCTCTATGAGCTCTTAAGTAACATCGGAGTGAGTGACCCAACGGATGGCCTTAATCATATTATGTTTTTCTGGAAGGCTTTCCGAGCTTATCATAAATCCATAGATAAATATGTATTAAGATGGTTGAAGGATTACCATATTTATTATGAGCTCCCCCATACCTTTAAGGAATTCATAGAGACAAACAATCTTTCTGAGCATTATCCGAACCTGGTGGACACCGAAGACAGCTTCGATCTGTTCTGTTCGATATCAAAATATGATATCAGGAAATCAACCTTTTATACCGAGGACAATAGGAGACTGATTCAGGATGGTTTATCCTTCGTCATCAATCAGCTCAGGCAGATATTTCTTGATAATGGACTTGATTTTGAGGAAGCGATCTTTCAACCGACAAAGAAAATGTCTGAATGGAAGCCCTTTAGGGATGCATTATTTTATCCATGGATGAAGCAGGCAGACAGACGAATTGTGCTGTCCGAGCATGAGATTTATATATGTAGCAATAATAAATGGTTCTTCAACACGGTCATCACCTCTGAAAATGGGCGACAGCTGATGGGCTATTTGATGAAGCAGATGGAAGTCGCTTTTAGAAGGGTTACAAACTATAAGTTTAAGCTCTCGTCAAACATCAATACGATCACCCATGAAGCCATCGGAAAATTAAATAAAGCAGGCTTATCTCTGGAAAGGATTATAACCGACGCGGTGATAGAATTCTATAAGGAGGCGACCAAAACGGTCGTAACGGTGGATTACAGAGAATTATCCCGCATCAGACAGGAAGCTCAGGTCACTCAGGAAAAGCTAATCGTAGCGGAACAGGAGCAGCAATTCCTTCCCCTTAATCCCCTTCAAATATTGATTGATTTTTCATCTACAGAGATGAAGGACATGCCTTCCATACAGCCGCCTGACGCTACAACTACCCCGACTCCCATATCCGATGTCTGGGAGAGCTTGAAGAAGGCATTGACCGGAATTGAAATGGAAGCCTTGTCCGTGGTATTGCACGGCGAGAGAGAATTAAAGAAATATGCGGATGCATGCGGTATCATGCTGGAGGTTCTTGTGGAAGGCATCAATGAGAAGGCGATGGATTTCATTGGAGACAGCCTGTTGGATGAAGAATTCGTTTTATACGAGGATTACAAAGAACAAGTAAAGGAATGGATCAAATGAGTATGACAAGTCAAGTACCGAACAGAATAGCGAACATCCTAATCAATGCCTTGAAGGGAGGCGTGGTACCGAGAGTGGGTCTTGAATACATCACCGTAGGCCGAGCTCAGGAGATTGCTGCCATCCTTCATGATATCCAGATGATAGAGGAAGGCAGCGCATCGTTTCGTTTTATCGTTGGTAAATACGGCAGCGGAAAGAGCTTTCTGCTCCAGACGATCCGAAATTACGCCACGGCCAAGGGCTTTGTGGTTGTGGATGCCGATCTTTCTCCGGAACGCCGCTTCGCAGGCACCAAAGGCCAGGGCTTGGCAACCTATAAGGAGCTGATTCAGAATCTCTCTACCAAATCAAAGCCTGATGGCGGTGCGCTTCCGTTAATCCTTGAAAAATGGATCTCCGGTATTCAGGCAGCTGTTAAGGCTCAGCCCGATTTACGCGAGGATGAATTTGATGAGCTGGTCGAACGGCAAATTTATGCAGTAGCAGGTTCATTGGAGGGAATGGTCAATGGATTTGAATTCGCCAAGGCAGTGGTCATTTATTGGAAGGCTTATCAGCAGGATGACGCGGCGATGAAATCCAATGTGCTCCGGTGGTTTCGAGGGGAGTATCCCTCCAGAAAGGAAGCAAAGGAGGATTTGGGGATCAATTTCATCGTCAGCGATGAAACCTGGTATGACTTTTTGAAGATATTTGCTGCCTTTCTCGTAGGAGCCGGGTATAAAGGAATGCTGGTTGTGATAGACGAGCTGGTCAATATCTTTAAAATACCGAACTCCATCACCAGAGCAAACAACTATGAGAAAATCCTTACCATGTATAATGATGTATTACAGGGCAAAGCGAGTCATATCGGTTTCCTGATGGGGGGAACCCCTCAATGTATTGAGGATAAGTATAAGGGGGTATTCAGCTATGAAGCGTTACGCTCACGCTTGGCGGAGGGGCACTTCGCCACCGCTGATATCAAAGACCTTTCAGCCCCTATCATCCGACTGCAGATGCTGTCCCAGGAGGAGATGTATATCCTGATCGAGAAGCTGATGAATATCCATGCTCAGCTCTATCACTACACCCCCATCCTGTCCCATGAGGATTTGCTTTATTTCTTGACGGTAGAATATAACCGTGTCGGTGCAGAGACACACATTACCCCCCGTGAGATCATCCGTGATTTCATCGAACTGGTCAACATTCTGCATCAGAATACACAGAAAAGTGTTTCTGAGATTTTAGGCAGCAATAGCTTTGAAATGGCCAAAGGAGGTCTTTCTGAGGTAGAGCTACACAGTGAATTCCAAGAATTTGAGGTATAGGGTGAAGGAAAAGGCACCTTCAGCGAAGGATCCTAGAAATCACCTAGTCATAACCGCAAGCTTTTAAGTCAAGGCAGGAAAGAGGATTATTATGGATGTTTTTTATCGGCTCGCACCCTTTATTCAAGAATTTATCTATCAAAATAAGTGGGAAGAACTACGGGGTAATCAGGTTGCCGCCTGTGAGGTGATCTTTGACAGCGACGACAATTTGCTCCTGTCTTCCGGTACCGCCTCCGGCAAAACAGAGGCAGCCTTCCTTCCGGTCCTTACTGAGCTATATGATAAGCCGTCAAGCTCTGTCGGAGTGATGTACATCTCTCCGCTCAAGGCTCTAATCAATGATCAGTTCAAACGGCTGGAGCAGCTGCTGCTGGATTCCAATATCCCTGTCACAAAATGGCACGGGGACGCATCGCAGACCCAAAAGAATAAGCTGATTAAAAATCCGGAGGGGCTTTTGCAAATCACTCCGGAGTCCTTAGAAAGCCTGATTACCAATAAACGTGGGGCCTGCCTGTCGATGTTCTCTGATTTGCGGTTTGTTATCATTGATGAGGTTCATTACTTCATGCGGGATGTCAGGGGCCTACAGCTACTTTGTGTTCTTGAGCGGCTGAAGCAGCTGACAGGGATTAATCCCCGGCGGATTGGCTTATCCGCAACCCTGGGAGATGTTTCGCTGGCTCAAAACTGGTTGAATACGGGTACCGGACGTAATTGTGCTGCTCCCATCACAGAGGAAGGTAGAAAGCGTGTCAGGCTTCATATCGAACGCTTCGTCAATTATGCCGAAGAACGTGATCTTGTGGAGAGAGATGGAAGCGGTAATGTTGTTAAGGTCAACTCTGGGGATATGGGCGACCGAGAACATTATGAGTATCTCTTCAGGCAAACTCTGGATAAAAAAACGATTATCTTTACCAACAGCCGGGAGGAGACAGAATTTGTCCTTGCTCATTTAAGGGAAATAGCCTTGAAAAATAAAGCCCCCGATGTTTATCGGGTCCATCACGGCAATGTCTCGGCGCTACTACGGGAAAATACAGAGGATGAAATGAAATCCGCTGATGAAAAAATTGTGACCGGCGCCACCGTTACACTGGAGCTGGGCATCGACATCGGTTCCCTTGACCAGGCCGTTCAAGTTGGGGCACCGCTGAATGTCTCCAGCTTCGCGCAGCGTTTGGGGAGATGCGGCAGAAGGGGGCAGGTACCTCAACTGCTTTTTACCTTTGTGGAGAGCATACGGATTAATTCTGCCGATATACTCGGGCCCATCAATTGGGAATTTATCCGGACGATTGGTATCATTGAGCTTTATCTTAAGGATCACTGGATTGAGCCGATTCCACCGCAGAATCATGCCTATAATCTCTTGTATCACCAGACGATGAGCTGCTTAAAAAGCAATGGTGAGATGTCCCCGGCATACCTTGCTCAGTCCATCCTGTCCTTGGGTTGCTTTCAAAGCATTCCACAGGAGGATTATAAACAACTGATCTCCCACATGATCAAACTGGATCAGCTGCAACGGACCGAGCATGGTGGGTTGATCATCGGACGGGAAGGCGAAAAGATCGTAAACAGCCATAAATTCCTAACCGTGTTTCTGGCGCCGGAATATCTGCTAGTAAAGGACGAAAATCGCACCATTGGCACGGTGGATAAGGTCTACCCGGTGGGGACCCGTTTTGCGCTGGCAGGTCTCGCCTGGGAGACGGTGGATGTAAATGAAAAATCCAAGGTTATCTTTGTGAAAAGGGTTCCGGGTATCTCGGTAGTGGACTGGAATGTGGATTTTAACGCCGAACTCCATACCGTGCTCGTCCGTAAAATCCGCAGTGTTCTCAAAGAGAATGAAGCGTATCCTTATTTGAGTCCCCGCTGTCAGGATAGACTAGCTGAAATCCAGTATATCGCCCGTAACAGTGGCATATTGGATAACCTGGTGACCCCACTATCCGATCGCAAATACGCCGTCTTCCCCTGGGTGGGGACAAGGCAGCTGATCACCTTGAACTATGCCTTGCGGCACAGAAAGATAAAGAGTAAGCTTCCTTGGATTACCTGCGTATATCTTGAGGTGGTTTTTGAGGGGACCAAGGAGGAGCTGGAGAACATCATCCATGATATTCTTCATAGTAACCTTGACCTATATGACTTGCCCTTGCCCGATAAGGTTCAGATCGACGGGAAGTATAATGAGTTTGTTCCTCTTGAGCTCCTTCGCAAGCAGTTTATTGAAGATTATCTTGATTTTGAAGGACTCAGAAACGCGAATATATGTTAGTAGCATAGCTTTGTGATAATCCCTTCCTCTATATCTGGATTTACGAGGCTGCTGCAGGAAGGATTTTACTATTTCCTGATATAAATTTACAGACAGTACTCAAATTGGAATTGAAAAATTCTCCCAGATTGCTTATAATAAGTTCAGAACACTATATTTTACCATTTTACTAAGGAGAGCAAGGGGAGGATTTATTATGAGAAGGTTATTGGCATTATTAATGGCAGCCTGCTTTGTATTGACCATTACTGCCTGTAGCAAGGGAACGAATGACACGATGAAAGAAGCGACAGAGGAGAATAATACGAAACCAACGGACGAAGCTAAGTCAGAAGCACCGACAGTGGCTCCGACTGCGACACCGACACCTACTCCAACAGTAGCACCGACAGAAGCTCCGGCTGCCAAGGATGAACCGGTTTTTGAGGTAACGGATCAGAACCTGATTCCGGGAGGCTATTTTGATCAGCAGGATACGAAATGGGGAACCTATACGGAATCCGGTGGATTTGGTATGATTGCTGTGAATGAAAACGGACAACTGGAAGTGACCATTGAGAATACCGGTAGTGTCGGTCATGCAGTTCAGGTATACTGTGATGGCTTTGCATTGCTTCAGAATGCAGAATATGAACTATCCTTTGATATCAGCAGTACGGTGGAACGAACCATGGAGTGGCGTATTCAGCTTAACGGAGGGGATTATCGTCCCTATGTATCAGAGGAGCATGCAGCGATTACAAAGGAAGTGAAGCATTTTAGCCATACCTTTATCATGGAAGAGCCCTCTGATCCGGCACCAAGATTTTGCTTTAACTTAGGGTTTCAGGAGGCGGACGGGGAGCTTGCCCCTCATACTGTAACCATAGACAATGTAGAACTGTACCTGAAGGATGCTTCAAAGGCAGATGCTTCAGCAAATTAAGAGGTAAGCCCGGTTATTGTAAGCCGAGGCCATCATAGAATAAAAAGAATTCTGATACGACTGATCGATATCAGAATTCTTTTATTATAGGTGGTCAAAACAGGATATGGAGTAGCAGTACTGGATGGAAAAAAAAGGTGCTGCTGGGAGAAGCTGTGGGATATGGATGGAACAGCCATTAGGAGGATATAAATGGAGTATTATGTTGAGTGTAAACTACGGAGTGACGACCATAATGGGGGATTTTCCAATGGATTAACCCTATGCAGGGGTCACGCAAACCCTCAGTTTGTAAAGCAATTCGACAAGGGGGATGCTATGGTTTATCAAAATAATAGGGGACAGTATCTTACGCTTCACCAAATTAAGCGGAATGGGATCATAGAGCTAAGTTCTACCTTTGAGAACAGAGATCAGGAGACTGTGACCTTGGAGCTGCTGTCATCCTTTGCAATCAGAGGGATTAAGGCAGACAAAATCCACAGACTACAGTCCTTTTGGAGTGCAGAGGGAAAGCTAAGGACGGAAACAGTGGAAGAATTACATCTGGAACCCTCTTGGAACAACTATGGTATGAGAGTCGAGAAGTTTGGTAATTTAGGCTCTATGCCGGTAAGGAAGTACTTCCCTTTTATCGCACTGGAGAACAGTGCAAGCGGAGAAATCCTGGGGGTACAGCTTTACTGCCCCTCTTCCTGGCAGATCGATATTTTGTGTAGGGAGGATGAAACCCTGACCATTGCCGGTGGCCTTGCAGACAGAGACTACGGACATTGGTTCAAGGATATCGCCTGCGGGGAGCAATTTAGAACACCGAAGGCGGTTATAGCAACGGGAAATTCTCTGTACGAGGTATGCGATCAGTTGGTAAAGGCGCAAAGCCCTGATTGCTCAGTTGTAGATCAGAATATGGGGATCGCCTTTAATGAGTACTGCACTACCTGGGGCAATCCCAGCTTTGAAAATATCAAAAGAATAGCCGATCAATTAAAAGACAGGGGCATTCAGTATCTGGTCATAGATTCAGGCTGGTATGGGAAGGATGACTTCTGGTGGTCCTCGATTGGTGACTGGGATGTTAATACGAATAAATTTCCCGGGGGCTTGAAGCAGACTTCGGAATATATTAAGCAATGTGGTATGATTCCCGGCCTCTGGTTTGAATTTGAATCGGTGGGCAGGCAATCGAGGTATTTTAATGACACGGAGCATCTACTGAAAAAAGACGGAGTAGTTTTGACCGTTGGAGACAAACGTTTTTGGGATATGACCGATCCCTGGGTAATGGTATATCTGGAGAATACCGTTATACGAACCTTGAAGGAGGGGGGATTTGGTTACTTGAAGGTGGATTATAATGATACCATCGGAATAGGCTGTGACGGGGCGGAAAGTCTTGGTGAGGGCTTAAGGCAAAGAGTTTTAGCAAGTCAGGTATTTTTTCAAAAGCTCAAGCAGGAAATTCCCGAGCTTGTGATAGAAAACTGCTCCAGCGGAGGCCACAGACTAGAGCCCTCCATGATGGAGCTTGTATCTCAGGCAAGCTTTTCGGATGCCCATGAAATAAAATCCATTCCTGTGATAGCAGCAAACCTACATAGAGTAATTAAGCCGTCACAAACCCAGATATGGGCAGTGATCAGGGCGGAGGATGATAAGAACAGATTGTATTATTCCATCATAAATACTTTTTTTGGCAGGATGTGCCTCAGTGGAGATATACACAACCTGACAGATGAGCAATGGGGTATCATCATGGAGGGAATCGATTTTTATAAGGAGCTATCAGATATCCTTGGTGACGGAATAACGGTCGCCTATGAGAACAAGATTACAAGCTATAACAGACCAACAGGGGAGCAGCTGCTGATCCGACAGCTTGGCCAGAAGCGATTGGTGATAGCTCATAGATTTGAGGCCTCCAAGGAGATTAGCCTGGATTTTATGAAGGATTATCACATCGTCAGGGAGTATGGATGTCTGGACAGTGATTTCAGTGCCAAGGCCTGGCTCTTATCGTCAATTTATTGATATCAGTTACATACTAGACCTGCTCAAAAAAGGAAAAAGGAGGTTCCGTATTTACTTCGGAACCTCCTTTTTCCTTTTATAATGAAATTTAGTCATTTATTTACTCTTGTCTTGAGAAATACCTTAAAATTCATTGGTTCTGAACAAAGTAAGGTATTGAAATAGAATCCTATTTAAGGTATAATTTACATAAAATAACATTAAGCGACATAGCAAAGAAACATATGAACAACGAAAGGAAGGTCCTCCTTTCGTACTACAGTTGCCGGGAAACATCAGAATCGTATCTTTTAGTATAGCACAGAGAAGACAAAGGAGTACGAATGAGGATTCAGCTTATTTTAAATTCATGGAAGCAAGGCATCGGTATACTCTTTTGCCTGCTGGTAATTGGGAGTAATCTTAATCAATTGGATGTAACTGCGGAAGCCATAGATACAAAAGAGGTTTTGATTATCCATTCTTATCAGACCGGATTAAGCTGGACGGATCAGCAGGAGGATGGGATCATTGGGTATCTGCAGGAGTCCGCTTATAAGTTTTCCATCCATATTGAATATATGGACTGGAAGAACTATCCTACCACGGTGAACCTGGAGAATTTCTATTCCAGCCTATATTATAAGTATGCCGGGAAGAAGATGGATGTCGTCATAACTACGGATGATGCTGCCTTGGAGTTTGCTCTGAAGTACAGAGAGGACTTGTTTCCTCATACCCCGATCATTTTTAGCGGTGTCAATGATACAGGGGTGCAAGATTTAGTTGAGGGTATGACGAATGTGACCGGGGTGATTGAGAAGCTGGACACAGAGAATACGATCAAAGCGGCCCTAAATATTAATCCTGATCTGAAGGAAATAGCCGTTGTCTTTGATAATACGGAGAGCGGTATATCGACAGGGGATTTGGTGACCAGGGAGATTGAGAGAGTCGCACCGGAGCTTAAGGTAAAACATTTTAATGATGGAGCCTACAGTGATATCCTGAAGCAGGTCGAACACATTTCAAAGGATAGTGCCATTCTCATCACCACCTACTATATGGATGATGAGGGAGCTGCTGTAGGCTTTGAAGATTTTTGTGAACTGATTAGTCAAAGAAGTTCGGTTCCGGTATATCATCTTTATGAGTTTGGAATTAACCATGGAGCCATTGGTGGTAGTATGGTAAGTGGGAAGCTTATGGGCGAGAAGGCAGCAGAGATTGCGGTGAAGTATCTTCAGGGAGACAGTATTGCGGACATACCCTTTGTGCAAGAGAATACGACCAGATATATATTTGATTATAATCAATTAAAACATTTCTCCATCCCTGAAAGCCGGTTACCGGAAGGAAGTCAGATAATTAATCAACCCTTTTCCTTCTTTGAGACCTACAGAGATCTTGTCACCACGACCCTTCTCATTATTTTAACTCTATTTACTTTCATATTATTTCTTTTATACTATCTCCGAAAAATAAGTAAAATGAAAAAGAAATTATATGACAGTAATATTGAGCTGTCGATTCTGTATGAAGACCTGACAGCCTCGGAGGAGGAGCTGAGACAGCAATTTGATGAATTGTCCCTCATGCAGAAAAACCTGATGGCCAGTGAGGAACGATATGTACAGTTGTTTGACAGAATGATGAATGGCTTTATCGTCTTTGAACCGGTCTTTGATAGTAGGAAACACTTGGTGGATGTGAGGTTTATTGCTGTAAACTCCAGCTTTGAGCAGCAGACACAGATGAGGAAGGAAGAGATTCTGGGGAAAAGCTGGAATCAGGTTCTACCGATACGAACCAAGGACCTGGAGATCCTGGAGCAGGTGCTTCGGACAGGGAATGCCACACGATTTGAAACATATTTTATGGATTACGAGATGTATTTTTTGATTAGTGCATTTCGTATCGATAATAATCAATTAGGCTTAGTGATTGAAAATATTACTGAGTATAAGAAAGCGATTGAAGAGATTGGTACATTAAATGTAGAACTGGAACAGCGAGTCATAGAACGTACCCGTGACCTACAGCAGGCGATGCAGGAGCTGGAGGCCTTTGCCTATACGGTTTCCCATGATTTAAAATCTCCCCTTAGGGCAGTGGATGGCTACAGCAAAATTATCCTTGAGGATTATCAGAGCGAATTAAGGGATGAGGTCACCGGGATGCTGAATCACATCAGAACAATTTGCTCTGAAATGATAGATATGATCAATAAGCTATTGCAGTATTCCACGGCTTCCAGGAGGGAGTTATATCTTGAAGCGGTGGATTGCAATGAGATATTTGCAGCCAGCTACCAGGAAATCATAGGCTCGGTTCCGGGCCGTAGGATTACCTTTAAGGTTGAGACAGGACTGCCGACGGTCTTCGCTGACAGGACATTGTTAAAACAGGTGCTGTATAATATTTTTTCCAATGCCATTAAGTTTACCAAGAACAGAGAGCATGCGATCATTACTGTAGGAGCAACCATTACGGAAAATGAGTATGTATTTTATATTAAGGATAATGGAATCGGCTTTGATATGAATTATGCTGCGAAATTATTCGGTTTATTTCAACGGCTACATACCAGTGATGAATTTGAAGGCAATGGAATAGGTTTAATTACAGTGAAAAAAATCATTGAAAAACACGGTGGAAGGGCCTGGATTGAAGGCAAGAACAATAAAGGTGCTACAGTGTATTTTACGTTACCGATTGAATGTGATCTTAAGAGGAAGGACAACCAGGGGGAAAGCAATGTATAAGGTGATGATCGTCGATGACAGAGAGGTCGCTCGAGCAGAGCTAAAAAGATTAAAGCTCTGGGGGAAATCCTCAGGCTTTACGATCAGTGAGGAAGCACAGAACGGACAGGATGCACTGAATAAGCTGGGACAAAATCCGGTAGATCTTGTGATTACAGATATTAAGATGCCCAAGGTGGATGGTATTGAATTACTCCGAGCCATTGTTGAACAACATTTGTGCTCCTGTGTGGTATTATTAAGTGATTATAGTGAATTTCAGTATGCTAGGCAAGGAATCGTTTTGGGAGCGTTTGATTATATCCCCAAGCCGGTGAATGCCGATGAATTATCCTGCGTTCTATCGAGAGCGAAAGCGCTGCTTGATAATGAAAGGCTGGAGCAGGGCAGAATCAAAAAGCTGGAAGAAGCACAGAAGGATCAGGAGCTTCGTCTGACTATGGATGAGGTGAATGCTCTGATAAGCCTGATCCGTAACGGGGATGAACAATCCCTTCTTGGGATTACGCAGTTTATGGACCGAATAATGGAAAGCTTTCCTGAGGGTGAACTGCATCGAACAGCCAGCTTGTATCGAAACATTCTATGTGATATCACTGAAGAATTGCGGAAGGTCTACCCGATGCTTACGCTATTTCTCGATTCATCGGGCTATGATAGCTTTCAGGATGGGAAATATCAGAAGTCAGCCATCCTCTACCGGATGTTTATGAATAGGGTAAGGAGCTTAAGCTATTTAATCACAACACTGAAACTTAATTTTCAGGATAAGGGAATCGTAAAGCAGGTATGTCAATTTATATTTCAAAATATTGATAACAATATTTCTCTTTCCCTGGCAGCGGATCGACTGTATATGAATAAAACCTATATCAGTGAAAGCTTTAAGCAAAAGATTGGGATATCCTTTACCGAATATGTTACGCTGGTGAAAATGGAGAGAGCGAAGGTGTTTCTACGAGATGGAGAGTTAAAAACCTATGAAATAGCAGAGAAGCTGGGATATAAGGATACCGAGTACTTTAGCAGATTATTCAAAAAAGCCGTCGGGGTAACACCAACAGAATTTCGCAGTCAATATGAGGAAGACGCATTGATTCCATAACCGATAAATTTCTGGGTAGAAACAGAATATATTTCATTTATTCATAAAGGGTTATTTTGTATTATTTTCGTATACAAAAGAACCCTTTATTGTCGTTTACAGCAGAATTAGTGAAGGAGGAGACTATGGGGTACGATTCCAACAATAATATCAAGAAAAATGAGGAGGCCGGATTGTTTTATAAAGCAGTGAGTGCCTATGTACATAAGGATTGGAAAAGAATTTATAAGCTGTCGATCGGGGTTGCGCTCGTATATTTTATCATTGGGGCAACCTGGATACTCTTATCCGATCAAATATTAAAGAGCCTTACGGACGACAGTGAATTAATCACTTTATTAAGCATCATCAAAGGCTGGATCTATGTAATCGCAACAAGTGTCATTCTCTTCGCATCGATATCCTCCCTCATCAGGACAATCAGCAGGATGGAGAGTGAATTGGCAGCCAACCATAAGAAGGTTCATATAGCAAATAAGGATCTGGAATTACTGAATGAACAGTTAGCATATAGTCAGGAGCAATTAAGTAGAAATCAGGAGGAGCTCCAGGTCAGTGAGGAAAAATATCAGGCCTTTCTCGAGACGACCAACGATGCGATTTGGGAAGAGACTGATACTTCAAGATGGTTTTCGGAGCGGTGGTATGAAATAACCGGCTTCAGTCCGGAGGATATGAAGGATTTAATCCACCTGGAGGACCTCATTCATCCGTCTGACAGAGAAAAGGTTCATACGATCATAGCAGAACATATCAGGAATAAAACACCCAATTACTTCTGTGAGTACAGAATGAGGACAAAATCCGGTGAGTATAAGTGGATGAAAGCAAAAGGGAAGGTCCTCATCAATGACAAGGATAATACTTACCGTATGATCGGGATGCATATGGATCTCAGTGAGATCAATGAATACAAGGAGAAATTACACTATGTCTCCTACCATGATCAGCTAACCGGCTTGCAAAACCGGCTGCTGCTGAATAAAAGAATGAATGCGCTTATGGCAGATACCTATATCAGCCGGTTCGCGCTCCTGTATATCAATGTCGACAAATTCAAGCACATCAATGATACCATGGGACACTCCTTTGGTGACACCCTGCTGCTTCATGTAACAGAGCGCCTGAAGTCTCAGATCAATACGAAAGCACTCTTTCGAATAGGTGGTGATGAATTTGTTGTTTTAATGGAACAGTTCAATAAAAAGGAAGAGGTGGAACGATGTGCGATAAACCTGATTAAGACCTTTAAGACACCTCTGATGGTAGAGGGAAACAGTATCATCATTACTGCAAGTATAGGTGTTGCCTTATTTCCGGAGCATGGCACAGATGCGGATGCATTGTTAAAAAATGCTGACATCGCTGTCTATAAAGCAAAAGAGAGCGGAAGAAACCGGATTGTTCTTTATAACGAACCGTTGAATGAAGTGATCGAAGAACGAATGTATATAGAAAAGAACCTATGGTTTGCTTTGGTCAACAATGAGTTTGAACTGTATTATCAACCACAATATGACTTTGAAAAGGACAGCATCGCAGGCTTTGAGGCATTGATCCGTTGGAACAATCCGGAACTCGGTATGATTTCTCCGGACAGATTCATCAGCATCGCTGAGGAGAACCACATGATTATTCCGATTGGAATATGGGTGCTAAAGACAGCCTGTGAGTTCTTACGAAGGCTGCACCGGACAGGCTATCAGAATCTAAACATTTCAGTCAATATTTCCATGATTCAGCTGCTGCAGGAGGAGTTTGTGGATATAGTGATGGATACCATTACCAATGCCGGGATCAATGCCAAGCATCTGGAGCTGGAGATTACAGAGTCCATCCTCATGGAATCCTATGAGACGATTGCCGGCAAGCTAAAGTTATTACGTTCTAAAGGAATTAAAATTGCACTCGATGACTTTGGGAAAGGATATTCTTCTTTGAACTATCTTAAGTCCTTGCCGATTACAACCCTCAAGATCGATAAGGTGTTCATTGATACAATTAATGAAAATAAAAAAGAAAAATCCTTTACTGACTTAATAGTAAATTTGGGCAGAAGCCTGGATTTATGTGTGATTGCAGAAGGTGTAGAAACACCGGAGCAAAAGGACTATTTGGTGAAGCATAAATGCAACAAGATGCAGGGCTACTTATTCAGTAAGCCACTTCCTGAGGATGAGATTTTACAGAAAATGAATGAGCAGTGGTACAATCAACTTCGCAATGATCAATCGTAAGCGTTTGGGGCGGAAGGAAGGTAAAAATTATGTCAATTAAAATCAAAATATCAATTACAATCATTGTTATGATCGTTTGTGCTGTTCAATTGGTAGGAGGCTTCTCCTTAAGAAAATCCTCCGGTACCATTGAAGATATTACGCAGATCACCATGATGGATACAAATCTGCAAAAATCAGATATGATTAGATCATTAATTGAAAATGAAATGAGAAAGCTGGCTCTGGTAGCAGAGACAGATGCAGTGACAGAACTACTCACGAAGGCTGCCAGTGGCTTAGAGGCTGATTCAGATTTAAAAGCAGACCTCAATCAGAAATTGTTGAAAATAGCTACGGATGCAGGAAATCTGGAGCATATCTTTATTGCCGACAGCAATGCAACGATCATTGCAGACAGTGATACGAAGCTCATTGGTCAGAACTTAAAGGACAGGGCATATGCAAATCAAGTGCTGGCTTCCGGTACCGAAACCATCAGTCATACCTTAAAATCAAAATCAACCGGGGCCTATATTGTGGTTCTCTGTTATCCGGTAAAGGTAAACAATCATTTAGTAGGCTTCGCCGCCTCAGCGGTACTGGCGGACAGCTTTATAAACACCTTAAAAAATGTAAAGATATTGGGCACAGAATCCAGCTATGCTTATCTGGTCGATCAGGAAGGGACGATGCTGTATCATCCGACCACTGAGAAAATCGGATTGCCGGTAGAAAATGAAGCAATCAAGAACGTGGTAAAAAGAGTTCAGGAGGGTGAAGTGGTTGGGCCTGACACGGTTGATTATACCTTTCAAGGTGATAGGAAGAAGGCTTCCTACAGAATGATCCCGGAGACGAATTGGATCTTAGTAGTAACCGGAGATATGGAGGAAGTGATGCGTCCGGTGACCAATGTGAAAAGTGCCATTTTTGCCATCGGAGTGGTCAGCTCGCTCATTGCTTTGGTACTGGGTCTGTTGATATCCCATCGGATTACATCTCCGATCTTAAAGCTGACGGAGCTGATAAAAAAGACAGCGAATTTAGATTTGCAGTATGATGAGAGCTATTTGTATTTAGAGAAGTATAGGGATGAAATTGGTGTAATCACCAGGGCAACCTTTCAGACAAGAAAGGAGCTAAGAGAAATAGTAGGGAAGCTTCAGAATGTCTCCCGTACAGTCATGGATAATGCAGAGAAGATGGAGGAGCTATCGGTACTAATTCTGGAGAATGCCAATGATAATTCAGCTACGACGGAAGAGCTATCAGCAGGAATGCAGGAAACAGCAGCGGCCTCTGAGGAGATTACCGCTACAACCACGGATATCAATGAAAGAGTTGGTGAAATTGCCAAAAGAGCAAGGGAAGGTGCCGATGTTTCCGATCAGATTACCGGACGGGCAAATAAGCTGAAGACCGATGCCATGGAATCCACCAAGAATACAAAGGAGCTATATGCTGAGGTAAAGAGCAAGCTGGAGAAGGCGATTGAGGATTCTAACCGTATTCAACAGATTAGTATTCTGGCAGATACCATCCTTTCCATTACCAGTCAGACAAACCTTCTGGCACTTAATGCTACAATCGAAGCAGCCAGAGCCGGAGAAGCAGGAAGAGGCTTTAATGTAGTGGCCGGTGAGATTAGGAAATTGGCAGAGCAATCCTCGTCCACAGCCTCAGGGATTCAGGATATTGTGAAGAATGTATATACCTCAGTTCAGGATATGAGGGACAGCTCGGAGGCCATTCTGTCCTTCATTGATAAGAATGTACTGAAGGATTATGAAAAACTAACGCAGATCAGTGGACAATACAATGAGGATGCTGTTTATGTACAGAATCTGATGTCAGAGTTTGAAACCTCCGCAGAGCATCTATCAAATGCCGTTGGCAGTATTGCGATCGCAATGAACGAAGTGGCTACAACAATTAATGAGAGCTCGAAGGGCGTTCAGGATATTGCAGAGAAAACAGTTGATGTGGTTGAAAAAACCATGGAAGAATCAACGATTGCAGATGAGAATGCTGCGGGAGCATCACAGCTCCTTGAACTGGTTGAGAAATTTAAGATATAACAAAACTCGCTTACTTCTACTCCCCCTTATATAGATGATATGCCAGATGGAATCTGAGGATCTTATATCCCTTAGATTCCATTTGGCATATCACTGGATGCGATCTGTGCTTCACTTATCGGAACAAAACACAATTTCCGGATTCCCTATAATAGCGGATCCTTTCTTCGATCGGTCCACGGCCGCATTTTAGCATGTTACCGAGACAGTCAATGCATAGATACTCCTTGGCATATCTGGATACCAGCTTCAGATTAATGGCGATATCATCTCCGGCTAAAGAGGCTCCGCATTCTTTGCAGCTTTGATGCTCTGTCATGATATCACCGGCCTTGCCCGAACTACCCTGCAATCATGAGCCGGGATGGTTGGAGCATAGCGTTCGGAGTAGACACCCAGCTCCCTGTGCGTAAAGCAGTCATACAGAGACAGGGATACCCCTGCCCCATAGGAGAGGCCCATATCCCAGAATTGTAGGGAGAGCTCTCTCTGTGTGTCGCTCAGATTAAAGAAACCGATTGCCAAATCACCGTCCGATAATAATTTAACCAGCATGAATACATCATTCGAATGAAACCATTGCGGCTCCGGCTTAATCAGGTAAGGGCTACGACACTCAATATCCTGGTTGATGGCGATTAAATCGCGATTTAAGAGTATATCCTTCGTAGGCTGATTTGCATTTCGTACATCACAGCCGATCATCAGCGGAGAGCCCATGATACACCATAATGCAAAATGTGTTCTATACTCGGTATCAGTGCAGCCACCAATTTTACTTCCGATATAGTCATTATTACTTCCGCCGTACATGCCGACAATCAGCATATCCATATCATTATGACAATAGGAGCCTGTATAGCAGGTTTTATCCAGCTGTGAAATCCCTATTTTTTTGACCGAATCCCAATAATCCCGGATATCCTCGGTGGAACGGTACATATGGGCACCGGTTTCTCGTATCCATTGATGTACTTGATCCTCTCCCCAGTTACAGGCGGAAAAAAGGATATCCCGTCCGCAGTTTTTCAGTGCGATACCCATTCGTTTATAGAGCAATTCCCCTGAAATATGCCTGGGTTTAAAGCAGTAATCATATTTCAAATAATCCACGCCCCATTGGGCAAATTGTCTGGCATCCTGAAATTCATGCTCAAAGCTTCCCGGATGGCCTGCACAGGTGTGGGTTCCTGCACAGGAATACATACCGAATTTTAAGCCCTTTGCATGGATTTCATCCGCCAGAGCCTTCATGCCACTGGGGAATTTTACCGGGTCTGCAAGGAGATTGCCCTTAGGGTCTCTTTCCTTAAGACTCCAGCAGTCATCGATTACAATATATTCGTAGCCTGCCTCCTTATATCCATCCGTAATAAAGCGTTCTGCTACTTCCTTTATCAGTGCTTCGTTGATATCCCAGGTAAAGGTGTTCCACGAATTCCAGCCCATGGCTGGGGTTGTGCCAATTCTATTCATCCAATCTTCCTTTCCTTGTATGGTTCATTTGCTTTCGCGAAAATGCTGTTTGACAACTCTATTTAACCATATTTTCATGGTTCTATCCATAGTTATTTCTACTGTAATTGTCAGGACATTTCTTACAACGTCAGAATCAATAATATTTCTGTATTGCAGAATGGAAGGTTTTATAGTAAAACTAGAGATAGATGTGTTTTACCTATCGATTACTTCGTAGAAAGGGTTTGAAAATCTTGGTGACTTTAAAAGAAATAGCTCAGATGTGCGGTGTTTCAGTATCTACAATATCGAATATATTAAACGGTAAACCAAAGGTGAGCGAAGAAACCAGACAGAAAGTACTGGAAATCGTGAAGCAGACAGGTTATCAACCCAATTACTTTGCTCAGGGGATGCGTAAGCGAAAGACCAGAATTATTGGTATTATCGTAGAAGACCTGAGCGAATTCAGTACCCCGCCAATTGTAGAGGCAATTATGGCCTATTGTGAGGATCATAATTATCGCACGATTCTGCTGAATATGCGTCTTTATGATAAATGGCAGGATACCTGGTACCATGACGAGAAGAAGCTGCAATCCGTCCTACAGCCCTCTCTGCGGGAATTACTGTCCATCAAGGTAGATGGTCTTCTATATGTGGCAGGTCATTGTAGGGTGGTCAATTGTTTTTCAGAAAGCTTTGAAGTACCTGCTGTCGTGGTTTATGCCTTTTCTAAATCCCCTCGGTTTGCCTCGGTTGTGATCGATGATGAAAAGGGCGGTTATGATATGACCAGATATCTGATTTCCATGGGCCATCGAAGGATCGGTGTAATTGCCGGAGCAGTGGACAATCTTCACACCCAGAGACGAAGCCTGGGCTATCAAAAGGCATTATTTGAGGAGCAGATTTTGTATAATCCGGAATGGATCAGATATGGAAATTGGAAGCGCTTATCGGGCTATAAAGAAACAGAGTACCTGGTAAAGGAAGGTGTCACGGCGATATTCTGTATGAATGATACCATGGCTGCCGGCTGCTATGATTATCTTCATGATCATGGTATACGGATCGGACAGGATATCTCAGTGGTAGGATATGATAACAAAGAAATCTCTGAGTACCTCAGGCCCTATCTTACAACCAATGATATTGGACTGGCTGATATCGGGAGAAGATCGGCTGAGCTTCTCTTAAGCCAGGTGGAGCACCAATATGAGGAGAGCAGTAGTCCGAATATAATCAAAGTGCCTTGTCAGATGATAGTTCGTGAATCTGTCGCAAAAATCTGACAGGGATGAAGTGCCAGGTGTGACTGGGAATAATTAAAATGAAACTTAATAATGGTAAACCATAACCCCTGCAGTGACTATCAAAAGAGTCGTTGCAGGGGTTTTACTGTAGAAAAAGCTAAGTTTTTTTGACAAGGGAAAAACGTTAAACCTACATAATACATATTAAATCAGCATAAAATAAAGAATAAAGTGCACAAAGAAGAAGGATTTTATGACGTTGAATAGTGAAAAACATACAAGAAAAATGGAAATATTATGTTGACAATTCGGTAATTTATAAAATATAATAGAGACAGCAGGTAAAACGATTGACCAAATAACAGTCGGGGAGCGAGAGGAATGAGTAGAATTGAGATTAGTACCTTAAGAAAGAAAATTCCTGTTACCGGTAATCTATATGGTATCTTCCTGGAGGATATCAACAGAGCAGTGGATGGTGGTCTATATCCGGAGCTGATCAGGAACAGGGCTTTTGAGGATTCCATTCCCCCGGTCGATTGCACAACAGAGGAGAATGGTTATGCGATTGTTTCCGCTACCGGCTGGCGTGATGAATTTAATCATGGAGAGGGCTTATCCCGATGGGTGCGACAGAATGAGGTTCCCGATACTCCGATACCGGCCTGGTATGCCTCCGGAGCAGAGATGAAGCTGGATCTGACGGACACTTTGAACTCAAATCGACAGGCCGCCCTATCCGTTCTTTTTAACGAAGGCGGCAGAATACATAATATCGGATTCTGTGGGATACCACAGAGGAAGGGAGCAATCTATCGCTGCTATCTATTTGCGAAGGCAGAACATCCCGTCAGGCTGATTGTATCCGTTCGGGAAGGTGATGTGATCTACTCCCGCACGGAATTTACCATAGACAGCAGCAGCTATAGCTGCTATGAGGAGGTCATGATCACCAATGGTGATTCTGTAAAGGCTGTACTTGATCTCTGTTGCCCCGAGGGTGGGGCAGTAAAATTCGGTTTTGTTTCATTCATGCCGGAGGACACCTTTATGGGTCACGGCTTAAGAAAGGACATTGTCGAGAAGCTGAGAGATATGAATCCGAGATTTTTCCGTTTCCCGGGAGGATGTATCGTGGAGGGCTTCAGCCCGTCGACTGCCATGAGATTTCATCATACGGTAGGACCTGTATGGGAACGCCCGAGTCATCAGCTCATGTGGCATTATCGGGCCTATCATGGCTTTGGCTTCCATGAATGCCTGCAGCTGTGTGAGGATCTAGACATGGAACCACTCTATGTGTTTAACTGTGGGATGACCTGCCAGGCCAGAAAAGAAGTGCTTATGGAAGGGCAGGAGCTGGAAGAAATGATCCAGGAGGCCTTGGATGCCATAGAATATGCGGTCGGTCCTACTGATTCCAAATGGGGTGCTCTTAGGGCCAGAATGGGACATCCGAAACCGTATAAAATGAACATGGTGGAGATAGGCAACGAAAACTTTGGCCCTGCCTATGAGGAACGGTATCGTAAATGCTATCAGGCAATCAAGGAACGGTATCCTGAGATGAAGATCATTGCGAATACTCATGTTGAGAATAGTGGGTTGCCGGTTGATATCGTGGATGAACATTATTATAATACTGCAGAGTTTTTTGCAGAGAATACTGAGACGTTTCAGCGCTATGACAGACAGGGTCCGGAGATCTTTCTCGGGGAGGTATCCGTAATTCGCGGATATGTGGGACAGCTCTATGGTGCATTGGCGGAAGCGGCTTACTTTACAGGAGTGGAGAAGAATCAGGACATCGTTACCCTGGTATCCTATGCACCGCTTCTGGAGAATGTAAATTATAATGCCTGGTTCCCGAATCTGCTTCGCTTCAATCATGGGGGATGCTATGGGATACCGAGCTACTATGTATGGAAGCTGTTTGGGACCCATCGGGGTGACCATGTTGTTGAGATTACAGAGGAAACCGATAGAATATACCGCCCGGTTAAGGGGATGGCATCTCTCCTGGGAGCATCAGAGCTGATCTACCGCAATGCGCTCTGGAATGGGCAAAGAGTGGGGATATCCCATGAACTGATGGGTAGAGTCGAGGAGTCATCCGGAAGCTATACCGTGCGAAGGCCCGATGAAGAGCAGAGGGAAGAAAGCAGCAGATTCCATGGGGCGAATTTAGAGGAAATCTTCGTCATATTTGGTGATGAGGAGGTTACAACTGGGACCTTCGAGATTGAAATCAAAGCAGAGCAGGACAGGGAGCATGTGATAGGAATCTTTAGCTCCCGGATTCCGAAGGAGGTTTATATCAGTGACGAGACCCACCCGCCCAAGGAATGGAACATAGATAAGGTAAGACCGTTTCTGTGGAAGATAAGGAATGGCAGAAGCAGATTGGAGGAGAAGGAATACCCGGAGAATATTCTGTTGGACTCAGACAAGGTTGTGAAGCTAAAGCAGGAGGAGTTCAATCACTTCAGCTATTCCTCCGATGGTAGTAAGCTTAGGCTATTTGTAAACCAGGAGCTGATTCATGAAATAGAGTTGCCCTCCTTCCGAACCCTGCATACAGTCGTCAGTGATACAGACCGTGAGGTAATCCTTAAGCTGGTGAATATGGCGGAGCAGGAGGATGAGGTCTTGATTACTCTCGATTGTGACGTGGAAAGTGAGTATACAGCTTATTTGATAACCGGTGACAAGAAGGCGGAGAACAGCTTTGAGAATCCGATCCATGTCCAGGATGTGGAGTATAAGCGAACAGGGGCGGCCAGAGAATTCGTGTATCAAGCCCCGCCGCTGTCTGTGAATGTGCTTCGGCTGCAAAAAGTGTAAACAAGGAGGATGTCCCCTATGAGCTTAATTAAGAATAAAAGAAAAGCAAGGTCTTATAAGGAGTTTTTGTATATCTTGCCTTTTCTCGGATTAGTCGCTGTATTTTCCTATTATCCTTTGTATGGATGGGTGTATGCATTTTTTGACTATAAACCGCCGTTTCCGCTCAGCATGGATCGATTTGTCGCATTTAAATGGTTTAAGTCAATGTTTGAAAACTCTGTTAAAATCAAGCAGCTGTTATCGGTGCTACAAAATACCTTTGCTGTCAGTGGCTTGAGCCTCCTGTTTTCCTGGTTCCCGATGATCTTTGCAGTCTTTCTGCATGAGATCCGAGTGAAGAGATTCAGAAGGTTTGTTCAGACAGTGACCACTCTTCCGAACTTTATCAGCTGGGTATTGGTATATTCCATTGCTTATTGTGTATTCAGTAGTAACGGTGTGGTGAACTCGGTATTGACGAGCCTGGGAATTATTGATACTCCTCGGATGTTCTTACAATCCTCTGACCATATCTGGTTTAAGATGTGGTTATGGCTTACCTGGAAGAATGCCGGTTGGGCAGCCATTATGTACATAGCTGCAATCAGCGGTATTGATGAGGAGATGAATGAGGCAGCCAGGGTTGACGGTGCCTCCAGAATGCAGATTATCAGACATATTACCATTCCCAGTCTGCTGCCCACCTATTTTGTACTGGTAATGCTGAACCTTGCAAATTTCCTGTCCAACGGTATGGAACAGTTTTATGTTTTCCAAAATTCATTTAATAAGGATACCATTCAGGTTTTAGATCTGTATGTATACAATCTGGCCATGGGAGGAGGGGGCTATTCCCTCTCAACTGCAATCAGTATCTTTAAGAGCGTAGTCAGTATCGTACTTCTCTGCATCACAAATGGTATATCGAAGCTGATCAGAGGGGAAGGATTTATTTAATTGTATTTGAACGTTCGGGAGGAATGAGAATGATTATTGGAAAACCCAAAAAAACTAAAATAAAGAGAAGCCCAAGTGACAAAATCTTTAGTGCTTTTACCTATTTCATTTATTCTATTTTTGCTTTTTTGTGTGCCTACCCCTTCTATTATATTTTTATTAATAGCATCAGTGCAAATAACCTGAGTGAGAGAGGTAAGGTGGTTCTCTGGCCGAAGGGAATACACTTTACCAACTATATCAATGTAATGAAAATACCGGGACTGTTGCGAGCCCTGCAGGTATCGGTGGCAAGAACCGTCATTGGAACCCTGCTGACAGTCATCATAGCAGCCTTTCTGGGCTATATGTTCACCAGGGAGACCTTATGGAAACGTAAGCTTTGGTATCGCTTCGTTGTGGTAACTATGTACTTTAATGCAGGAATTATCCCTTGGTTTATTACAATGGATAATTTAGGGCTAAGAAATAACTTCTGGGCTTATATTTTCCCCGTTGCAGTATCACCCTTCTATATCGTTTTATGCAAGACCTTCGTGGAGTCAGTTCCCAAGGAATTGCAGGAGGCAGCGGAGATCGACGGAGCCGGAACCCTGAAAATCTTCTTTCGGATTATGCTTCCTGTGATAAAGCCGATTCTGGCTACGGTAGCAATCTTTGCGGCTGTTACACAGTGGAACTCCTTCCAGGATACGCTGCTACTTGTAACTGATGATAAACTCCATACACTGCAGTATACCCTGTATCAATATCTGAATAAGGCCACTTCATTGAAGGCTTTGATCAACAGCACTACAACCACAACGGACTTGGCAGCAAGCCTTGCCAGTGCCCAGACTGCAACCTCAATCCGTATGACAGTAACAATTGTGGTTGTAACACCGATTATATTAATTTATCCCTTCTTCCAAAAGTTCTTCACAAAGGGGATCATGATCGGTGCAGTAAAAGGATAAGGAACAATGGATCCTCATTGTTAATTATATTAAAATTATAAAGGGAGGTTTGGACATGAAGCTTAAGAAACTAACTGCAACATTTTTGGCTATTGTGATGGTAACCACTGCATTAGCCGGATGCGGGAAAAGTTCTGAAACAGGCGTAAAGGATGATTCCGGCAAAGGAAAAACGGAGACAACTGAACCCACAAAGGCAGCTTCTACAACGGATACAGATTCAGGTAAGAAGTATGATGAAACCCTGACCATCGAAATCTATGATGTGGCAGCAAACTACCAAGGAATGCAGACAGGATGGTTCCAAAAGGTCGTAAAAGACAGATTTAACATGGAGCTTAATATTATCGCACCTCAGGTAGCGGGTGATGCGATCTATCAGACCCGTACCAGTACCGGTAATTTAGGAGATATCATTCTGCTTGACAGAGAAGCTTTCCAGGATTGCGTACAAAATGGACTAATCAGAGACATCAGTGATAAAATCTCAAACTATCCGAATTTGATGCAATATAAGGACCAGATTGATGTATACAACAACGGGCTGCCTGACAATACTTCCGGCTTGACCTACGGTATTCCTGTCCAGATGACAAATACCTCCCCGACCGCTTATTCACAGGATGTTATCTATTCCAGCCCCTTGCTTCGCTGGGATCTGTATAAGGAAATCGGATCACCTGATATCAAAGACCTTGATGGGCTCTTAGATGCTCTGGAGGCTATGATGAAGGCGCGTCCCACCAATGCGGACGGAGATCCTGCCTATCCATTTTCCTTATGGCCTGATTGGGATGACGGCGATGGCATGATGGGTATTGCCAATGTAGTGCAGCTTACTACTTGGTATGGCGAGAAGATTAAGGGTTCCGTAATCCTGAAGCCGGACAATACCTTTACTCCGGTTACTGATAAGAATGCTTCTTATTATAAAATCCTTCAATTCCTGAATAAGGCATACCAGAGAGGTCTTGTTGACCCCGATTCCGGTACCCAGGATTGGAATACTGCATGTGCTAAGATGTCAGCGGGGCAGGTATATCTGATGTGGTATAGCTGGCAGGTTGGCTTCTGGAATTCACAGGACAGATTAAAGGAAGGCAATGCATTTATCTTTGTTCCGGTTGCGGATCAGAAATATTATGCGGATTCAGATACCTACTACGGAAGCGGACGTATCATCGGCTTAGGCTCTAAGGTAGAAGGTGAGAAATACGACAGAATTCTTGATTTCCTTGACTGGTATGCAAGTCCGGAGGGCTTGGTATTCCAGCATAGCGGTATTGAAGACTTTAATTACACCGTTGGAGCCGACGGCAAGTTTACCCGTATCAATGATAATGCGCTGATGGATAATCTTCCTGTTCCCGAGGAATGGGGCGGTGGCGGCTATCAGGACGGCAACAATGCAATCAATCAGTGGATCGTGGATGCAATCAGCACCAATCCCAATACCGGAGAGCCCTATGCTTCTCAGTATTGGGCAACCTATAAGGCTGCTACAATGACTCAGATGAAGAAGGAATGGCAGGAGAAATTCGGAGCTGAAGAGCCTGCTGATTACATGCAGCAGAATAATGTTCTTCTTGTAAGCCCGAATGTTAGTGTATCACTTCCTAGCGATACGAATGACATTGCAATCATCCGTAGCCAATGCGGAGATACCCTATGTGATTACTCCTGGAGAATGATTTTTGCTAAGAACCAGGCAGAATTTGATGCGATGTGGGATGAGATGTCAGTCCAGATGGATGGCTTCGGCTTCCAGCAGGTTGTTGAATTCGATAAGGCAAAATTCCAGATTGAAGTAGAGGCTAAGAACGCAGCAAAATAAGGACTGTAAGTTAGAAGTGTCCGGCTGCTAATAAGTAAAGAGAGGGGGCTTGTCAAGGAAGCGTAAGCTTTTTGGCAAGTCCCCTTATATCACGGAGGAGATGAGTATGGACTGGACAGCATGCCTTCCGGACGGAAGTGAATTTGCCTTTTGGGAAGTAAATCAAAGCTATGAACGTGAATTGCATGTAGCCTGTAATCATCCGGAGGCTTCGGATGAGTATGATGGAAGCAGGGAGCATCCCTTTCAAACGATCAATAAAGCCGCAGCCATCGCAACAGCGGGTACCCGTATCCTTATCCATGGAGGGGAATATAGGGAATGTGTTCGTCCCAGGCAGGGAGGGGAAAGCCCTGAGCGGATGATATGTTATGAGGCCTACGGGGATGGGGATGTAATCATTAAGGCTTCCGTAGAGGCTGTTCATTTTGAGAGAAGTAAGGACTGGAGACTTTCCTTTGATTCTGCTAAAATAGAGGAGGATAATCCTCAGATTTGGCAAACGAAGCTTGATCCCGAAAGTTTTAAGGGATATAATCCGTTTTGTGCGGTAAATATACTACATGACAGATTATTCATCGAATATGATAAGACAGATATGACTACCTACTTAAATCGCAGGGGAATGGTATTTTGTGATGGCAAACCCCTACGTCAGGTTGCCTTATATCATCAGCTATCTATAGAAAAGGGCGCGTTTTGGGTGGAAGCCAATGGTCAGACCGTGCATTTTCGCCTGGAGCAGGACGCTGATCCCTCCGAGCATAGAATAGAGCTGACCAGCCGGGAGCAGTGCTTTGCCCCGGAGATACCGTTCTTATCCTATATTAAAGTAAAAGGATTAATCTGCGCCCATGCGGCGACAGGAGCGCCGGTTCCGCAGCGCGGAGCAATTTCCTGTTACCGGGGCCATCATTGGATCATTGAGGATTGTGTCATTGATTGGTCAAATGCAGTTGGGATTGATATAGGCAATGAATGCTGGCATCATGAGATCCTTCCGGAGCAGCGGATCGGTCATAGTATCATCCGGGGCTGCAGGATCAAGGATGTAGGCGTCTGCGGAATAGCAGCACTCTTTGCAGAGAATTATTTGGTGGAAGATAATCTGATCGAGGGTACCGGGTGGCAGAGGATGGAGCTTTCCTGGGAAGCCGGAGGGCTAAAAGCACATAACAGTGTTAACTGCCTGATCAGAAGAAATATATTCAAAAGGACCTACCGTGCGGATCACTTATGGCTGGATTGTGCCAATGAAAATAACCGGATAAGCCAGAATCTCTTTCTGGACGGGATCGAACAGCGGGAGGCCGTCTTTATCGAATGTACCAGGGATGGGATCAATATGATTGATCATAATATCTTCTGGAACGTGGAGGGAAGGTTTGATCCTAAGAAGCTTCCTCAGGAGCCCGGTTCCTCCGGTTGGTACAAGATGGTTGAACATGATGTGATCAATGGTTATGCTATCTATGGAGAGGGCACGGATCACTTGTTTATCGCTAATAATCTGATCGGCCTGTGCAGGGGCTCCGGATATTATGCAAAACCGGTGGCCTTCCGCATGCATGGTCTGCTCAGAGGTGGAACCTCGCGGGACGCCAAGCTTTACAATAATATGTTTTATCAATGTGGTGAGGCAGCCATCACAATGCCGACAGAGAAAAACGAAGCAGAAGGCAATCTGTACATAAAGCAGATGGGGGGCTATTTGAGAGTCATGTATCCGGCACCCGAAGCATGTCTTGATCTTTCGGCCTGGCAGGAATTCTACGGCTTTGACCGGACCGGACAGGAGGGTTGGTTTGAGCTGGAGCTGGATACAACGAATTATACCCTACAAATCAAGGAAGGTGGGAGACCCAGGGATCTCTGGAAACAGCTGGAGAAGCACCGGTTTGTCTATGATCCTGCCGAGTTAACCGAGGTCTCTAATGCTGCCGGAATAAGGACGGATTTCTACGGGAACTCAGCAGATACCGAGAAGCGGCTACCCGGTCCCTTTACGGAACTAAGCTTCGGGAAGGTATATCAGCTTGATCCAAGAAAATCTATAGGATAACTCAAATCATAATTTATGCCGCCTTAGATTCGTTGGTGCCGGCAATATGGAGGATATGATATGATCAGAACAGCGATTACAGAAAATGGAGTGGTTAAGGGATTAGAAGCAGCTGATCCAAGAATTACCGCATTTAAAGGAATCCCTTTTGCAGCTCCTCCCGTAGGGGAGAACAGATGGCGAGCACCGCAGCCCTGCCCGAACTGGGAGGGTACCCTTGAGGCTTATCGGTTTGCACCGATCTCCGTACAGGATACACCGGGTATCGGAACAGACATCTATTGCAGGGAATGGCATGTGGACCCCGAGATAGCAATGGGAGAAGACTGTCTGTATCTTAATATATGGACCCCTGCGAAGAGTACAGGTGAGAAGCTGCCGGTGCTGGTATGGTATTTCGGTGGTGGTTTTCAGTGGGGTTATACCGCAGAGATGGAGTTTGACGGGGAAAGGATTGCAAGACGGGGAGTGGTCGTTGTAACAGTGAATTACAGGCTCAATGTCTTTGGTTTCCTGGCGCATCCTGATATTACTGCTGAATCACCTGATGCACCTGCAAATTTCGGACTTCTGGATCAGCAGGCAGGGCTCAAATGGGTCATCCGGAACATCAATGCCTTTGGCGGTGATCCGAAGAATATCACAATCGCTGGTCAATCTGCCGGTGGTGGAAGTGTTCTGTCACAGATGACCTGCCCAGATAATTTTGGTTTATTCCAGAAAGCAATTATACAAAGTGCTATGATATACAGTCCTTATAAGGATACCTTAATCGGCAAGCTTCAGACACTTTCGGAAGCGGAACAGTTTGGTGTGAAGTTTTTTGATTATATCGGAATTAAGAGCCTGAAGGAGGCAAGAGAGCTGGATGTCTTCTATCTTCGGGACAGGTACTCTGAGTTTTACAAAACCCATGGGCTGATGTGGAATATAATCGATGGCAAATTCTGTGTTGGAAACCCGCTTTCCCTCTATATGCAGAACAGGCATGCCATGGTACCGGTATTGTCCGGGAACACCGCGGATGAATTCCTGAATTCTATTACTGCAGAGTCAGAAGAGGAATTCCATCAGAAAGCTAAGGAATTATTTGGACCCCATACAGAGGAGTTCCTGAAATTTGAAGAAGCAAGGAAGAAGGACGGAAATCGATATGGTACCTTCAGTGGACTGGAAAGTACAATTAAGAGTGAATTCCTGAATAATCAGGAATCCGGTAATCCACAGAATAGCTATTATTATTGTTTTGATACGGATATCCCCGGTTGGGATAATCCGGGTAACTTCCATTCTGTGGAGCTGTGGTTTACCTTTGAGACCCTGGCAAAATGCTGGAGACCCTTCACAGGAAAGCACTACGATCTTGCCCGTCAGATGTGTAATTACTGGTGTAATTTCATCAAAAACGGTGATCCGAACGGAAAGGATGCGGATGGAAGCGATCTGCCTTATTGGAGCCCCTATACGAAGGATACCCCTTGTAATATGATATTTAAGACCGAGGGAGCATGCCCGGAGACGAGGGAGGAAACTCCATTCATGAAATTCATGATCGACAGAACCATAGAAGAACTGAAGCATTTGGAACTTTAAATAAAAGACGCTAAGCAATAAAAGACCTTTAGCAATAAAAGACGCTTAGAAGTGAAAGGTAGTGTACAGCAGAGAAAGCTTTAGGATCAGAATAAGGGAGTAGACATCTATGAGTAAGCTATGGTACAGGAAGCCCGCTACCATGTGGGAGGAAGCGCTGCCACTGGGAAATGGGCGCATGGGTGCTATGATATTTGGGCAGGTGGAAACAGAACAGATCCAGCTGAATGAGGATAGTGTCTGGTATGGAAGGCCTGTGGATCGCAACAATCCGGATGCCCTCAGAAAGCTACCCGAAATCCGGGAGCTATTATTGAAGGGTCGGATCAGAGAAGCCCAGGAGCTGATGTCCTATGCGCTGTCAGGCACCCCGCAAAGCCAGAGACATTATCAAACTCTTGGGGACTTAACCCTAAGCTTTAAGGGGCTGGAGGGCCAGCCGGAGGCATATGAAAGAAGCCTATCCCTCGAGGAAGCGCTTCATAGAACGAAGTTTAGGATTGAAGAGGTGGAATATGTAAGGGAAGCCTTCCTATCCGCTGTCGATGATGTATTGGTAATACGCCTTACTGCTTCCGTAGGGAAGCAAATTTCCTTCTCAGCACTGCTCGGACGCGGAAGATATTATGATACTGCTGGCGCTTGCGGGAAGGATACCATCTTTCTGGATGGGAATCTTGGTCAGGGGGGATTGAATTTCTCCATGCTGCTGAAGGCGGTTCCTGAGGGCGGCTCCTGTGAGATCATCGGGGAGCATTTCATCGTCCGGGGAGCGGATGCCGTGACACTTCTGTTTACCGCAGGTACCACCTTCCGCTATCCGGAGCTAACACAGCAGCTGAAGAAGATACTAAAGGCAGCGGAAGAATATAGCTACGAGGAATTAAAGGAACGTCATAGAAAGGCTCATCAGGAGTTATATCACAGAGTTGACTTTCAGCTGAAGGGATCAAATCACTATGAGGAGCTACCGACGGATGAACGACTTGCAATGGCGATAGCAGGGAAAGCAGAGATTGGCTTATCCAAGCTGTATTTTGATTATGGCCGCTATTTGCTAATCTCCTGTAGTAGGGAGGGATCTCTTCCCGCGAATCTTCAGGGAATCTGGAATAAGGACTTTACCCCTGCTTGGGATTCCAAATATACCATTAACATCAATACTGAAATGAATTACTGGCCTGCAGAGATTTGTAATTTATCCGAATGCCATCTGCCTTTATTTGACCTGATCAAACGGATGCTTCCGAACGGGCAGGAGACGGCAAAGAGGATGTATGGCTGCAGAGGCTTTGTAGCACATCATAATACCGATCTCTGGGGTGATACCGCCGTACAGGATATCTGGATACCGGCCTCCTACTGGGTGATGGGAGCTGCCTGGCTATGCACTCATCAGTGGTTGCATTATGAATATACCAGGGACCTGAAGTTCCTTAAGGAAGCCTACCCAATCATGAAGGAGGCAGCGGTTTTCTTCCTGGACTACTTAATCGAGGATCAGGGGTATCTGAAAACCTGCCCTACGGTGTCCCCGGAGAACACCTATCTTCTGCCCAACGGCCAGTATGGTGCCGTATGCGTCGGTGCTACGATGGACAACCAGATTTTAAGGGACTTATTCAGCCAATGTATCAGGGCCTCCGAACTTCTGGGTGAGCAGGATGCGCTGATCGATCAGATGATGGAAGCAAAGGACAGGCTTGCGCCTACAAGGATTGGTAAGCATGGTAATATTATGGAATGGCTGGAGGATTATGAAGAACTGGAGCCCGGACACCGACATATCTCCCATCTGTATGGACTTCATCCTTCTACTCAGATCACCATGGACAAAACACCGGAGTTGGCCGAGGCTGCAAGAGTTACCCTGGAAGGAAGATTGGCACAAGGGGGCGGACATACGGGGTGGAGCCGTGCCTGGATTATTAATATGTATGCAAGATTGTGGGACGGAGAAGCAGCCTATGATCACCTGCTGCAGCTATTTGCGAAATCCACCCTGCCGAATCTCTTCGATAACCATCCGCCCTTTCAGATTGACGGTAACTTTGGGGCTACTGCCGGTATCGCTGAAATGCTGGTGCAAAGCACTGCTGAGCGGATCGTATTATTACCGGCCCTCCCGAGAAGCTGGTCGGACGGCAGTATCAAGGGGCTCTGTGTACGCGGCGGTGCAGAGATCGCACTGAAATGGCAGGAGGGACGCTTAAGGGAATGTAGGTTGAAGGCGAAGCATGAGATCCATACGAAGGTGATCTATCAGGACCGTAGTGTGGAAGTATCATTGGCAGCAGGAGAGGAGAGGCTACTGAAACTGAGCAGTCATGTGTGACGAAAAGAGGCTCCAAATCATAAAGTTATAGCAGAAAGGAAGTAACCAATCGATGAAAAAAGCGACACTAAAACTGGATCGGGATTTTCCGATCGCCGCGGTGGACCAACGAATATTTTCTACCTTTATTGAATCTATCAGAAATATTGTATATGGCTGTATCTATAATCCCAAGCATCCGGCTGCGGACGAACAGGGATTTCGAACAGATGTCCTGGAGCTGATGCGTGATCTGAAATCAACAGCAATCCGATATC
>JAEYRK010000020.1 GCA_023435645.1 Bacillota bacterium | reverse complement strand
CAATCACAATAAAATATTCGGAAAATCCGATCTTTACTGAAATACAGGTTAAGGATAAGGGGAAGGGAATTAGTAAGGAGGAGCTTCCCTATATCTTTCAGCGCTTCTTTCGGGGTAAGAATGCAGGGCAGGACAGTGTAGGGATTGGGCTTGCATTGGCACACAGTATCGTAACCGGTCAGAACGGAACTCTTTCTGCCACAAGCACTTTGGGGGAAGGTAGCTGCTTCAGCATGAAATTTTATAAGCATATTACTTAAGCATAAGCATTACTCCTTAGGTCATTTCATTTTTGCCGGAGCATTACCAGCCCTACGAGAATTGTGACAAAACTGTAATCTATTTAGTCACCTCATTGTCATCTGCACAGACTAGAATGATTACAGAACCGGCTGAAGTAGAAGTCAATTGCAGAAAGCTAGCCGGTAAGAGATACAGGAGGAGTGAACTATATGGAAATCTTAAGAGTTGAGAAGCTGACCAAGCAATATGGAAGCGGAGAAACAGCGGTGAAGGCATTGGATGATGTCTCTTTCTCCGTGGAGAAGGGGGAGTTTGTAGCGATCATCGGACCCTCCGGCTCCGGCAAGTCCACCCTGCTGCATTTGCTCGGAGGTGTGGATCGCCCCACCGGAGGCAGGGTACTGATTGATAAAACCGATATATACGATTTAAATGAAACACAGCGGGCGATTTTTCGCCGCAGGCAGATTGGACTGGTCTATCAGTTTTATAATCTGATTCCGGTACTTACCGTGGAGGAGAATATTACGCTTCCGATTCTATTGGATGGTCAGAACATTGATCGGAAGCTGCTGAATAATATCATAGGAACCCTTGGCCTGGAGGACCGTCTGAGTTATCTGCCGAATCAGCTATCCGGAGGACAGCAGCAGAGAGTCTCTATCGGAAGGGCTTTGATCAATAATCCGGCCATTATGCTTGCCGATGAGCCGACCGGCAATCTGGATAGTAAGAACAGTACGGAAATCGTTGAGCTTCTTAAGATGTTCAATAAGACCTATAAGCAGACGCTGCTGGTAATTACCCATGATGAGCGCATTGCGCTTCAGGCGGACAGGATTATATCCATAGAGGATGGAAGGATTACGAAGAATGAGGTGATCCGTCCATGAATATAGTCAATAAACTAACGCTTCGCCAGATGAAGCTGAACAAGAAAAGAACCATCGTGACGATCCTAGGAACGATTATATCAGCGGCGATGATTACAGCGGTTTCGTTATTGGCCCTCTGTTTCATGGATCTAATGAAACGGGAGACCATCGCCAGGGATGGGGAATGGCATGTTTTATACATGGATGTGAACCGTGAACAGCTTCAGGCAATCCGGGAGGATTCCGGGACGCAGAATGCCATGATGAGCAGGGACCTTGGCTATGCCCACCTACCCTTAAGTGAAAATCTGAATAAGCCCTATCTGTTTATTAAGGAATATGACGGAGCAGGCTTTGACAATTTTCCGATGGAGCTGAAGGAGGGCAGACTACCCAAGGAGCCCGGTGAACTGGTGATATCGGATGCGATATATACCAATGCACAGATTAAATATGCCATTGGAGATGTCTTAACACTTACAATAGGACAACGGTATCCGATGGATGAAACTCAGGATATGCCACCGATGCTACAGAATTACTCCCTACTCCGGAATGAAAGTCAGGTAGCAGAATATCTGACGGAGGATATGACGAGAACCTTTACCATCGTAGGGATCATCAAGCGTCCGACCTGGGAGTATACCTGGTCACCGGGATATACAACCCTGACCTATATGGATGATACGACGGTTACAGAGCAGGAAACCTTCGATGTATATGTTACGGCAAAGCGAGTCAACCAGAAGCTTTTCGCTCGGGCGGATCGACTGGCTTCAGACCTTGGAATCAGGTCTTACCGCTTTCATGATGGGCTGCTCAGAACCTATGGAGCCATCAAGGATGACACCATGAGGGGGATGCTGTATACGTTATCTGCCATTATCATGGGCATAATTGTGATCGGATCCATATCCTTAATCTATAATGCCTTTGCTATCTCTGTCTCGGAGCGCTCCAGACATCTTGGTATGATGTCCAGTGTCGGTGCAACGAAGAAGCAAAAGAGGAATTCGGTATTCTTTGAAGGGGCAATCATAGGAGCAATTAGTATTCCGATTGGTATAGCTGCCGGTCATCTTGGTCTTGGGATCACATTTATCTGCATCAATCCGATTTTACAAAATGCTATGGAGGTATCCACTGGTCTTCGATTAGGGTTTCATCCCTCCTCGATCTTGGTAGCGACATTGGTGTCTGTGGGAACTATTTTCATATCCACCTATATTCCAGCCAGAAAAGCATCCCGTATCTCAGCAATTGATGCCATCCGACAATCCGCGGATGTGAAGGTGACCAGAAGGCAGGTTAGGACCTGGAGGCTGACAAGGAAGATCTTCGGAATTGAAGGGGAGCTTGGTCTTAAGAATCTGAAGCGAAACAAGAAAAGATATAAAGCAACGGTGTTCTCGCTGATGATCAGTATGATATTATTCTTAGTGGTATCCTCCTTTACTCAGAATTTAAAGAAAGCCTTATATCTATCCCAGGATGGTGTGAATTTTGACATTATGGCAAATGTGGATGGAAATACAGCTTATGAGAAGGAAGAGCTGATCAACAGAATGAATTCCCTAGAGGGGATTACAGAGTCGTCTGTGATTACCAGTCTTTATACTACCGCCTGGATACCGGTGGAAAATACGGCCGATTTTCTTTTAGAGAGCATGCCTTTCCAAGTGGAGGATGGTAAATTTCCCTATTCCATTACACTGAATGTATTGGGGGATGAGGCTTTGAAAAGGTATGCGAAGGAAGCAGAGCTTGAGTACCTGCTGGAGAGCTCAGAGCAGAACAATGCCATAGTAATTAATCAGATCAGATATGGGGACAATGACCTGGGCAAGTATGTTGATGCGAGAGTAGTGAATTCCTCCTTGGGAGATGAACTGGAGCTTTCCTATTTTTCTCCTGAATCAGACAGCATGTTAACGCTAGGGCCCTTGAAGGTGGCTGCCCTAACCGGTGTGATGCCCATGGGCCTCATGCCCCATGGGAAAGATGCCAGCTTCCATATTCTGATCTCTAAAGAGACCTTTGCACGGATTACTGAGGGGAGTGAGATCTCCAATGGATTGAATACTCAGGTGTACTTTAGGAGTAAGGAGCCTCTGAAGCTACAGGAGCGCCTGGAAGAACTCCAGAATCAGGTAGGAATCGGTAAATTGAGTATGTATAATCTATATAGTATCCGGCAGATGGAGGAGAATCTCATTCTCTTGCTGTCCGTATTCACCTATGCGTTTATCATTCTGATTACAACCATCTGTGCGGCGAATATCCTGAATACGGTATCCACCAGTATTGCACTCAGAAAGAGAGAGTTTGCAATGCTGAAATCGGTTGGTATTACACCGAAGAGCTTTCGTATCATGCTGAATTATGAATGTATTTTTTATGGCATTAAGTCCCTGATTTACGGACTGCCTTTGAGTGTTATAGCGATGTTAATGATACACAGGACATTGATGAGAAGGTTTGAATTTGCATTTACATTGCCGGTCAACAGCATTCTGATTGTAATCATATCGGTATTTCTACTTGTGAGTACCGCCATGCTTTATGCCACCGGTAAGGTAAAAAATGAGAATATTATCGATGCATTAAAGCAGGAAATTATTTAATCTTACGAACTGCTTCTATATGGGATGACTGACCAAAAAGAAGAAGGTCACTACTATTATGAATGAAGAAAGGGCTGCCCAAAAGACTAGCGGATACTTCTCTATCCGTTCGGTCTTAGGGCGGCCCTTTCCTTGAAAACTCACAGGAACCGGACTTAAGCACAGGGAATCCCCGGATCAGAAAACCATCCTCTGTATCTCTACCTTAGCAATTTCCTTTAATTCCTTTTCAAATTCCTTTACTGTTTTCTCATCGGTTTCATCAGTAAATTCCAGAAGGATTAAGCCATCCTTGCTACAGGTATCCTTATTGGCAACATGAAGACCGAGTCGGGTATTGATTTCACAGCCGTACCTCGTTGTCAGTAATTCATTCGTGGATTGACATAATATGGCGCATTATGTATAATAATACATATTTAAAAATTATCGGTGGGAGGATTTTATTTTGAAGAAGAGATTTGCTTTAGTGGCTGTTGTTTTTAGTATTATGGTTACTGCACTTGCCTGCAGTCAGAGGGATTGTAAGGCAAAGGGTTGTTCAGAGGATGTCTTTCAGAAGGGCTTCTGTGAAGAGCATTACTTAGAGAATGCGATTGAGGAAGGCTTAAAGGATTTGGGTGAGTTATTTAAATAAGGATCTATGGGAGGGGCTATGAAACCGAGTCCTAAAAATCCATAGAGTGATTAATTCCCTTCTGTATGCCTGGTTGTAGCCAGTACTTCAGAAGGGAGTTTTTTTATCTCGGAGACCCGGCTTCACGGCCTCTTGGTACAGCTTGAAATGCTAGTTCGGATGGGTTTCGTATGCAGCAGCATTTTTTTGCGGAGGGGAATAGGGTAGAAATATCTCATAATATGAAGTATAATGATAGGGAATTAGGTGACCTGCCCAAACGGGCTAGAAAGCGGGGATAAGATTGAAGAGAAAAAAAGCATCAAAAAAACTAAGGATCATCCTTGGTCTTGAGTTAATAGCAGTCACAGTCATATTTCTTATGATTATCATAAAAGGGGACATTTCCTTCCATACCATAGGGGCGAAGGAGACCATGAAGGAGGATAATAAGGAGGAACAAAAGTCTGCCACAGAATCTGATTCTAAGGCGGATCCGAATCCTTTGAAGAAACAGGATCCGGCGGTAGTGCTTGATCCGTCAGCGGAACAGAAGGCTGAAATAGGAGGAGCAGGATCAGAAGAAGAGCTAACAAAGGAGGTAACTGATACGATCATCATCAGTGCGGCAGGGGATGTAACCCTGGGCAGGGATCACAATTATGGTTATGAGAATAGCTTTGATCATGAGCTCAAGGTCCAGGGTATGGATTATAGTTATTTCTTCCGTAATGTCAAGGATATTTTTGCACAGGATGATATCACCATTGTGAATCTGGAAACCACACTGACCACAGCGAAGCAGCCTGCCGAGAAAAAGTTCCGCTTTAAGGCAGATCCCTCCTATGTAGAAATCCTAAAGCAAGGAGATATTGAAGTCGTAAACGTGGCAAACAATCATACCCGTGATTACCTGGAGAAGGGATATACGGATACCCTGGCAACTCTAAAGGAGGCCGGAGTCGGATATTTCGGATATGAACATACCTATATCCAGGAGATAAGGGGGATTAAGGTTGGACTGGCTGGCTTCGTAGGCTGGGAAGCAACGAAGGATAAGAAGCAAGAGATCCAAGGAAGAATTGAGGAACTAAAAGAGCAGGGAGCTGATCTTGTCATCGTGATGTTTCATTGGGGAATCGAAAGAGATTATGATCCAAATTCTGTTCAGAAGGAGTTGGCACGCTATTCCATCGATCATGGAGCAGATCTTGTCTTAGGAGGGCATCCGCATGTGCTTCAGGGGATCGAAGAATATAAAGGGAAAAATATCGTCTATAGTCTTGGAAATTTCTCCTTCGGCGGAAATAAGAATCCCAGTGATAAGGATACCATGGTATATGTTCACAAATTTCACTTTACGAATGGAGCGCTGGTAAGTGAGGAGAATGAAATCATTCCTTGCTCAATTTCCTCTGTTAAGAACCGCAATAATTATCAGCCGACGCCCTTGGAGGGAAAAGAGAAGGATAGAGTTTTGGATAAGATAGAAAAATTCAGCAAATTCTAAAGCTTATGACATAGTTGTTCCGTGATGGAAGGAGATAGCAGTTAATACAGGAAGGAATACATTATTAAGAAAAGTCAGTGGATAGGATTTCTTTATATTAGGAATTATTATTAATATTGTATTTATTACTATTTATGTTAATATAGAAATAAATGATCATAGGATCAATGGAATAGGAGGGAAACTATGGATTGGTTCACGAATTTAAACCCTATCCTACAGGCGCTGATTGCTACATTATTTACATGGTTTATCACTGCTCTTGGGTCATCCACCGTATTCATATTTAAGACCATTAATAAGAAGGTGCTAAACGGGATGCTGGGGTTTGCCGCAGGTGTCATGATTGCTGCAAGCTTCTGGTCCTTATTGGCACCTGCAATCAGTATGGCAGAGGAGGCAGGTTCAACACCCTGGATTCCTGCGGTGATCGGCTTTCTCGCAGGAGGAGCCTTTCTATGGGTTGTAGATGCCATTATGCCCCATCTCCATATCGGTGATGCGGATCAGGAGCCGGAGGGTGTTAAGACCAGCTGGCAGAGAAGTGTTTTATTGGTTTTAGCGATCACCCTTCATAATATTCCTGAGGGTCTTGCCGTAGGTGTTGCCTTTGGTGCTGCGGCGGCCGGCTTGCCCACAGCCACTTTGACAGGAGCGCTTGCTCTGGGCCTTGGTATCGGGCTGCAGAATTTTCCCGAGGGAGCAGCAGTATCGGTTCCATTGAGGAGAGAGGGCTTATCCCGGATGAAAAGCTTTGTATATGGTCAGGCCTCAGGTATCGTAGAGCCGATTGCCGGTGTGCTGGGAGCAGCTGCAGTAATTGCTATGAAGCCAATTCTGCCCTATGCCCTATCCTTTGCAGCAGGTGCGATGATTTATGTTGTAGTGGAGGAATTAATCCCGGAAGCACAGCAGGAGAAGCATCACTCAAATGTTGGAACCATAGGAGCAATGCTTGGTTTTGCCATCATGATGTTGCTGGATGTGGCCTTAGGCTGATAGGGAAGATAAAGCATAGCAGGAACGACTGTTCCTGCTATGCTGCTATAATGATCCAAGTCGGAGCGCCTGAGAAAAAAATACAAACTCCTACTTTCTGGAAGCTATAAAACGAATCCTTTCATTTGAATAAATTAGTACTTATACCAGAATAATAATAGTTGCTACAATTTTGGCAGGTATTACCCATAAGTTCAGATTTATATAAAATGTGAGGTTTCGTATGAATTATATTTATCGAATCAGGTGTAGAATCCTTGCGGAGGGGATTCTCAAAACAATCCAGTATTTATTCTGCGCCTCCTATTATTGCCTTCGGGAGTATCTTTATGAAGTTTATTATGATAGGAAATACAGCAGAAAATCCCTCAGAGGAAATTGTATCAGCTTATATAAGGAGCTTGGGGCAAATGATGTTTATCACACCAAGTATTCGGCTATGCCTCTGATCTTCCGTTTTGTTAGAATCAAGAAAAACGATGTACTGGTTGACGTAGGCTGTGGTAAGGGGAGAATTATCAATTACTGGCTTAGCAGAAAGCTTAAAAATAAGATTGTGGGCTTAGAGCTGGATCCTGAGTTGGCGAGGTGTACGGCACAGCATTTTTCCAGGTGGAGAAATGTAAGGATACGCTCCGGCGATGCCATAGCCAATTTGCCGAAGGATGGGACGATTTTTTATTTCTATAATCCCTTCTGTGAGGAGAAGGTAAGGGCTTTTGAGGCTGCCCTTACAGCCGGTTACTCAGAACATCAGATAAAAGTCATCTATTATAACCCCAAGAGTCTCCAGGTATTCATGAATGGAAACTGGAAGATCCGAAGAATCAACTTCGAACGTGATTTGGGAATCAAACGCTGGGGAAGAATTAACAAATATCATGAGCTGGCGATCATAACAAAGAAACAGAAGCAAAACACCGGTTCATAGAGCTTATGAGACGGTCCCTAAGTATGATAAGGGGATAAGGGGATAAGGGAGGAGTAATCGTATGGTAGAGATGAAGGCGAGCTTACAGGCTCAGAGAAATTATTTTGCTACAGGCATAACCAGGGAGCTTCCCTTCCGTATGCATATGCTTCAGAGGCTGGAGAAGGTGATCAGGAAGCATGAAGCGGACATTCTGGGAGCATTAAGGAAGGATTTGAATAAATCTGAGTTTGAAGGGTACATGACTGAGCTTGGAATGGTATATGAGGAACTTAGGTTCATGAAGAAGCACCTGGCCCAATGGGCAAAGCCCAAGCGGGTTCGGACTCCCCTGACTAATTTCAGAGCCACAAGCCGGATTTACTCAGAGCCATATGGTGTGGTATTAATTATCTCACCTTGGAATTATCCCTTTTTGCTGGCAATCGCTCCCTTGATTGGGGCTATTGCTGCAGGAAATTGTGCTGTAGTTAAGCCTTCGGAGTACTCCAAAAATGTATCCGAGCTCATATCGGTAATTATTATGGAGGCCTTTGAGGCTTCCTACATTCAAGCGATTCCAGGAGGAAGCGAGGTGGGTAAGGCCCTGCTGGAGGAGAGATTTGATTACATCTTTTTCACCGGCAGTACCTTAGTTGGCAGAGCAGTCCTTAAGGCGGCCTCAAGACATTTGACCCCTGTGAGCCTGGAGCTTGGAGGGAAGAGCCCCTGCATCGTCGATGAAACCGCGAATCTGGAATTGGCAGCGAAAAGAATTGTCTTCGGTAAATTCCTGAATGCGGGCCAGACCTGTGTGGCGCCGGATTATCTGTTGGTTCATAGGGAGGTGAAGGATCAGCTGCTTCGCTCTATGAAGAAGTATATTCTACAGTTTTACGGTAAGGAGCCCGGAGTCAATTCAGAGTTTCCTAAAATTATCAATGAGAAGCACTTCCACCGACTGCTTGGCTTATTAGATGGAAATCATGTGTTTTACGGAGGCAGGTCCTATCCCAAGAGTCACCGGATAGAGCCTACGATACTGGATGGAGTTGCATGGGATAGTGCGATCATGAAGGAGGAGATCTTCGGTCCCATATTACCGGTCATAGAATTCACTGAGCTTAAGGAAATTGTGAATACCATTCAACAGCTTCCGAAGCCATTGGCCTTATATTACTTCACCAGGGATAAGGAAAGAGAAGGATATGTGCTGAAAAACACCTCCTATGGAGGTGGCTGCATCAATGATACCATTGTTCATCTGGCCTCCTCCTATCTGCCCTTTGGCGGAGTTGGTGAGAGCGGAATGGGTGGTTACCATGGAAAAGCCAGCTTTGATACCTTCTCCCATAGAAAGAGTGTATTGAAGAAATCAAACCTCATTGATATCCCCCTCCGGTATCCGCCCTATGGGAATCGCATAAGGCTCCTGAAAAAGGTCCTAAAATAAGAACAAGGGTTGACATTTCTATTGCATTGACGTATATTAATAAGAAAGCATGAATAAATATACATATTGCAATATATCACAGAGGTGAGTGAATGAAAAAGACAGTATTTGTTGACGGTCTGACAGGAACGACCGGTTTGAAAATCCATGAAAGATTGAGCTTATATACAGAGCTGGAGATGATCTCCATTGATTATGATAAGAGGCGTGATCCGGCGGAGAGGGGCAGATGCTTAAATGAAGCAGATGTTGTTTTTCTATGCCTGCCGGATGATGCGGCGAAGGAGGCAGTCGCACTGGTCACGAATCCTGAGACCAGAATCATTGATGCCAGTACCGCTCACCGTACAGCTCCAGATTGGAGCTATGGTCTCCCGGAGCTTTCTAAGTCCCATAGGGAAGCCATCAGAAAGGGTAAGCGCATCACCAATCCCGGCTGCCATGCGACTGCATTTGCTTTATCTGTTTATCCAATGGTTGCCCATGGTGTTATGCCCGCGGATTACCCCATTACCTGCCATAGTATTACAGGGTACAGCGGAGGTGGCAAGGCACTGATTGATAAATATGAAGCAGAGCAGGGACATAATACCTATACCAAGGCTCCCAGACCCTACAGCTTAGGGCTGAACCATAAGCATCTGAAGGAAATGACCGAGCGTTCCGGACTGTCTGAGAGCCCGATCTTCGTGCCAATAGTAAGTAATTACTATCAGGGACTTTCTTCCTCAATACCGGTACATACGAAACTTCTAACGGGGAAGTGGGATGCAAAGGCAATCCATGAGCTTCTATGTGAGCATTATGCGGGAGAGAAATTTGTAAAGGTGATGCCCTACGCGGATGAGGCTTTTCTTCACGATGGAGCCTTCGATATTACTGCCTGCAACGATACGAATCAAGCGGAGATATTTGTTTTTGGAAACGAAGCCAAGGGGCTTACACTGATCATGACACGGATTGATAATCTAGGGAAGGGTGCTTCCGGAGCGGCCATTCAGAATATGAACCTCATGCTGGGCTTTGATGAGGAGCTGCATCTGACATAGGAACAGTGTTTCTAACAGGAACAAATAACCATGAAGTCCTGGAGCTGTCTCAACAGCGGTTTTATTACTGCTGTTGAGACAGCTCCTCTTTTATTGATGACACTATGAATACAAAAGGGGCATCGCACATATCGTACGATTACCCCTGCTATTTCAGTGATCTGAGCTAGGATCGAATTCTTATGGAGTATCCTTGCTTAAATGTGTCATCATAAGATGGAGGCTCTGCAGCAGCTGTTCCGCTTTTTCCAGATCCATATTCAAGGCACAGATCATCTTCTCCGGGATCTGTAATGCCTCCTGCCGAAAATCCCTTCCCTTCTGAGTCAGTCTGATATACACATTCCGTTCATCCTGGGAGCTGCGGGATCTGGCAATATATCCGAGGGTCTCCAGCTTTTTTAGTAAGGGAGTTAGGGTGCCTGAATCCAGGAACAATCTTTTTCCAAGGTTCTTCACTGTGACCTGGTCCTCCTCCCAGAGAGCCATCATAACGATATAACCGGTATAGGTTAGGCCATAAGGATCCAGGAGTGGCTTATACAAACGTATTATTTCCTTGGAGCAAACATAGAGTGAGAAGCAGAGCTGGTTGTCAAGCTTTAATATATCATAGGCTTCCGAGAAATTCTTTTCCTTATCTGTAAATTTATTATCTGATTTCACGACAATACCTCGCATTCATAATTGATAGAATCATTGATAAAATATAGAAATATCATTGTAAATAGATTTTATGCAATTAAATGAAAATTGTCAAGAGAGCTATTAGCAAAACTAAAAAAGATATCATACAATTTAATAGAAGACAATATAGATTTTATAAATAGAAAATCACAGTTTTCAAACAATACAGAGTTTAGCCAGTACAGCTATCATTCAGTACAGATAAAGCTGATAAACAGTACGGATAAAATAATACTACAGTTAAAACTGAACAGATAAAATAGTAGGGATAAACAGTACAAATAAACAGTACAAATAAACAGTACAAAGAAACAGTGCAAAGAAACAGTACAGATAAACAGTACAGATAAACAGTACAAATAAGCAGTACAGATAAAAAGTACAGATAAACAGTACAGATAAACAGTATAAATGAAAGAGTTAGGATGCCCTGATGGATATAAAAACATCAGATAGGTAATATTATTAATATCATATGGAAAGGAAGGAAAACAAATATGAAACGTGATTTCATGCAGGCGGTGGAGAACCGCAGAACATACTATGGAATAGAGAAGGCATCTCCGATTACCAAGGAGGAGATTGTTAAAATCCTTGAGCATGCGATACTACATGTTCCCTCCTCTTTTAACTCCCAGAGTGGCAGGATAGTGCTGCTACTAGGAGCGCAGTCTGATAAGCTATGGGAGATTGTGAGGGAAGTCCTTAAGGGGCTTGTGCCTGAGGATAGCTTCCCGGCAACATCTGAGAAGATTGATGCCTTTCAGAATGGATTTGGAACGGTATTATTTTTTGAGGATCAGGCTGTCGTGGAGGGATTACAGGAGCAATTTGCCCTCTATAAGGATAACTTCCCGCTATGGTCCATACAATCCTCAGGAATGCTTCAGTATGTAGTATGGACTTCACTGGAGGACAATGGTCTTGGAGCTTCCCTACAGCATTATAATCCTTTGATTGATGACAAGGTTCGGGAGGAATGGAAGCTTCCCAAGTCATGGAGACTGATGTCTCAGATGCCCTTCGGAAGACCGACAGCAGAACCGGGTAAGAAGGAATATTCACCACTTGAGGCGAGGTTAAAGATAATCGGTTAAGGTGCAACAAATACGAAATAAGTGACAAAGACTTTCATATCATAAGCAGCTTTCTGATAATAATAAAACTAAGGGATGCAGGATGACGAAGTCCTCCTGCATCCTTTTGTATAGAGGCTATTATGAAGTCGAAGGAGCTTTACCAATCACCCCTTGACACAAGCAATATACAAAAATCTGGATTGTCTCTTTAAAATATGATACAATACATGTAATATTTTCTAACACAAGAAGGGCGGAGCCAATGGTAATCTGCTAGGGTTTGCAGTTGGGTTAGAGATAAAAAACAGCTGCTGCAGCTGGAATAAGGAAAGGAAGAATCATATGAACTATGAATGGTCATTGGATGTCCTATATCAGGGACTGGAGGATCCAAAATATAGGGAGGATCGGGAAAAGCTGAAAAATCTTATTGAAGCGATTCAAAGCTTCAGCAACAGTCTAAAGAACCGAACCGATGAGGAAGAGGCTCTTCTAGAGGCAATTAATTATATGGAGGAATATCAGGTATTGGGGAATAAGCTAGGCTTTTACCTGATGCTCAGACAATCCGTGAATACCTCGGACAGTCAGGTGGTGAATGAGCTAAATTCCATCGAGAAGCAGTTCAGTGAATCCTCCAAGCCGATGGCAGTGATACAGAAATGGATTGCAGGAGTTCAGAATCTGAATACCTATCTGGATAAGCATGATAAGCTCAAAGCCTATGAATACCTCTTAGGGGAATTGAAGCGGGAAGCAAAGCATTTGCTTAGTGATGATGTGGAGGAGGTAATCGCGAAGCTAAATATCTCTGCCGGCTCTGCCTGGGGAAGTATGCACAGCTTTCTCACCTCAACTCTGGAGGTGGAATACCGCGGAGAAATTATCACATTACCTCAGGTAAGGAACCTTGCCCATAGCGAGGATCCCACCGTGCGTAGGGATGCTTTTGAAGCAGAGCTGAAGGCTTATGAGAAGATTAAGGATCCGATCAGCTATTCTCTGAATAATATAAAGACACAGGTGAATACCATCTGTGCCATGAGGGGATATCAGTCTCCTCTTGAGATGACACTTCAGCAGTCCAAGCTGAAGAAGGAAACCCTAGAGGCAATGCTTGAGGCAATCAGAGAGTATTTACCCGTATTCCATAAGTATCTGAAGCATAAGGCAAAGCTGTTAGGTCATAAAAATGGCTTGCCCTGGTATGATTTATTCGCCCCCATGGGTGAGAGCACTACGAAGTTTACCGTAGAGTCTGCAAGAACCTATCTGGTGAAGCATTTCCGAGGGTTCTCGGAGGACCTGGCGGATATGGTGGATCAGGCCTTTGAGGAGGAATGGATTGACTTTTATCCCAGAAAGGGTAAAGTGGGCGGAGCCTTCTGTGAGAATATGCCCTTTGTGAAGCAGAGCCGTATCATGACTAACTTTACCGGTCACCTGAATGATGTGGTAACGCTGGCCCATGAGCTGGGTCATGCTTACCATGGCTTAAATATTCAGGAGCACCTGCCCTTAAATGTGGATTATAGTATGCCGGTGGCAGAGACGGCTTCGACCTTTAACGAGGCATTGATCATGGAAGCTGCCATCAGAGAAGCGAAGGGTAAGGAGAAAATGGCGTTGATCGAAAGCCAGCTTCAGGATGTAACGCAGATTATGTGCGACATCTATTCCAGATATATATTCGAAAGTGAAGTTTTTGAGAAGGTGAAGAGTGGCTTCTTATTCGCTGATGAGCTGAAGGAAATCATGCTGGTAGCCCAGAAGATTGCTTATGGCGACGGCCTGGATCAGGAATATCTGCATCCCTACATGTGGGTATTGAAGGGGCATTATTATTCAGAAAACCTAAGCTTCTATAACTTCCCCTATGCCTTCGGAGGATTGTTTGCAAGAGGTCTATATGAAAAGTATAAGCTGGAGGGTAATAGCTTTGTACCGAAGTATCGAGCTCTGCTCAATGCCACAACAGTCAAGAGTGTTGAGGATGCAGCAAAGGAAGCAGAGATCGAGCTGGAGAATCCTGATTTCTGGAGAAGCAGTTTGTCATCCATTGAGCGTCTGGTGGATGAGTTCATTGAAATCAGCGAAATAAAGGAAGCATGAAGATAAAGAAATATTGATTTTTCATATTTTTTGGTTGAAATTGAAGGAAAAGATAAGCACGGTCCCACATAAAAAAAGTAATCCATCAAATAATAATCATGAATCAATTCATCGACAAGAGCTTGCGAAACAAAGATGTATAGAGTAATGTCTGAAATTTCGCAACTGCCAATTTGGTAGGAAGAAAGGAGCATGATTATGAGTATTGTAAATATGGATCATACGATACCGGAAGGACTTGGCTTCCGTCTCGCTTTGGATATGCAGGCAATGACGAATTTTGTTAATCTCTCGGAAACAAGGAAGCAAGAGCTCATTGATTATATCAAAGGCTCAACAACAGGGGATGAAGCCAGAAACCGGGTTAGCGAAGTGGTCAGTAATCTCCATAAGGGAAATTCCTTTCAGTAGGTATTTACAGTAGCAGGGACTTGCCAATCCTTCATTCGGCCGTCCTAATCATAAAAAAGCAGCGGAGAAATCCGCTGCTTTCTATATTTGATCTATGAGAGGTAATATCCGATCAATAAAGTTTGATCCATCATTAAAGCAATTGTATTGCGATAATCTTCCATTCCTTATCTTGGATTGCCCATAAAGAACAGTGCAATGGTACCGGGACCTGCATGGGATCCTATGGTAGGTGTGATATAGCTGATCAGGAACTGATCAATTCCGAAACGCTCCTTGATTTGAGCGGCGACAAACTCCGCGTCCTCTTTACTGTCTCCATGACTGATGAATACGATATCATTCTTTTCGGCAAAGCCGGTGATACGCTTTTCCATTTGATCCACCAGAGAAAGTAAAGCCTTCTTCCTACCCCTGACATTATTTAACGGAATTAGGCGGCCTTCGTTATCTACATGAAGCACCGGCTTAACGTTAATCAGAGTTCCGATGATGGCAGTGGTCTTGGACACTCTACCTCCACGGTGCAGATGATGGAGATCATCCACCGTAAATATGTGGCAGAGATTCAGCTTGTTCTTCTCAAGCCAATCCGTGATTTCATCCATGGTTTTGCCGCTTTCCTTTAGCTTGGCAGCCTTGTGAACCAGAAGACCTTCTCCCAGGGAAGCACATAAGGAATCAACCACCGTAATCTTGGCTCCGGGTATCTCATCGCATAATTCCCTCGCAATTGTGGTGGCAACGGAGCAGCTACCGCTTAAGGAGGAGGAGAATGCGATATGTAAGATATCGTACCCTTCCTTTAACAGTGCGCGGAATACCTGATCGGCAGTCTCAGGATTCACTGCCATTGTGGTTGGCATAGCACCGCCTCGCATTTTATTATAAAACTCCTTCGGTGTCAGATCCTTATGCTCTCCGCCATAAACAACACCATCGAAGCTATAGTACAGCGGAAGTACTCGCAAGCCGTGACTTTTCACATAATCATCCGGAAGATCACTGGTGGAATCAGTTGTAATAATAAATGGTTTCATTTCAATACCATCCTTTCATAGATTTCTATCCTTTCAGTCCTTGGAAGCCTTCCTAGAATAAAATCAAAGTTTAGGCCCTGGTATACACAAGTGGTTTTGATAACGACATGATATATTATATCATACTATACAGCGTCGTTTCAATACAATTTGCCAAAAAACATTAATTTCAATCATTATAGAAATGCAAAAAACTCTTTCCTTATGCATATACATATGATATAATAACCCCGATTAGCAGAGATGATAACAGTCATGTCTGCATTAATGTAATCAAGGAGGCATATAAATGAAGCATATCAGGACCTTAAACACAAGAAACCTGAAGGATACAGTGAAAAAGGGTGGATGTGGCGAGTGCCAAACATCCTGCCAGTCAGCATGTAAGACATCCTGTACAGTAGGCAATCAGAGCTGCGAGAACAAATAATACATTACATAACTAAGATGAAGCAGCGCACTGCTTCATCTTGTAGCTTTTAAGACGATTGATTGTGGGGCTGCCTCAAAATGTACATCTCCTAAGCATAAAAACAGGGAGAGATTTTGAGACAGTCCTATTCGTTGTTAGAATTAGGAGGAAGAAAATTGGTTCATCAGTATAAAAGTAATGGATACAATATCGTACTGGATGTTAATAGCGGAATGATTCATGTGGTAGACGACCTTGCCTATGATATCATCGAAATGTATGAGAGTAACAGCAAGGAAACCATCATCACTGCAATGGTTGAGAAATATACGCAGCCGGAATTTATGAAGCTGATCGTGGAAAAGGGCGACAATAAGGGGGACTTTACAGAAAATGTGGAATCCTTAGTCCGTCAGATCATGGAGGTCATGATGGATGTGGAGCAGCTTAAGAAGGAGGGATCTCTCTTTACTAAGGATGTCTATGAGGATTACATCAAGGAGTTTAAGTCACGCTCCACGGTGGTAAAAGCCCTATGTTTACATATTGCCCATGACTGTAATCTAGCCTGCAGATATTGCTTTGCAGAGGAGGGAGAGTATAAGGGTGGCCGTGCACTGATGAGCCTTGAGGTAGGGAAGAAGGCGCTGGACTTTCTGATTGAGAATTCCGGGAGCCGTAGGAACTTGGAGGTGGATTTCTTCGGTGGAGAGCCGCTGATGAATTTTGATGTAGTGAAGGAGCTGGTACGCTACGGCAGGGAGCAGGAGAAGCTTCACAATAAGAATTTCCGTTTTACCTTAACCACAAACGGAGTCCTGTTAAATGACGAGGTCATGGAGTTTGCAAATAAGGAAATCAGTAATGTGGTCTTAAGCATCGATGGCCGTAAGGAGGTCAATGACCGGATGCGCCCCAGCAGAAACGGTAAGGGCAGTTATGATCTCATCCTGCCCAAATACCTAAAGCTTGCCGAAAGCAGGAACCAGACGAATTACTATGTCAGGGGAACCTTTACCCATAACAACCTGGATTTTTCAGAGGATGTGAAGCATCTGGCGGAGCTGGGCTTCAAGCAAATCTCCGTTGAGCCTGTTGTAGCTCAGCCTGAGGAGCCCTATGCAATTACAGAGGAGGATCTTCCGGTCCTATTTGAAGAATATGATAAGCTGGCGAACTATATTCTTGAGAGAAGCAGGGTAGGTAAGGAGTTTAATTTCTTCCACTTTATGATTGATCTGTCCGGCGGTCCCTGTGTTGCAAAACGACTCTCCGGCTGCGGCTCCGGGACAGAATATCTGGCTGTAACACCCTGGGGAGACCTGTATCCCTGTCATCAATTTGTTGGAATGACGGAATATCTGATGGGAAATGTTTTCGAAGGAATCAATCGGTCTGACCTCAGGGAGGAGTTCAAGGGCTGTAATGTCTATGCCAAGGAGAAATGCAGGAGCTGCTTTGCCAAATTTTATTGCAGCGGTGGTTGCGCGGCCAATTCCTATAACTTCCACGGAAACATCAATGATGCCTATGACATAGGCTGTGAGCTTCAGAAGAAGCGGGTGGAATGCGCGATCATGATCAAGGCAGCTGGTCAGACGACTGAGGAGTGATTGTGGAATCCGGTATAGAGGGAGTAGGGTGTGGATTGGATGTTTGATTGAGGATGGAGGGGAGTATGAAGCAGGGGGAAGGGAATAAGGTAAGGAAGGGCACAACCAATGAACATGTGATTAAAGGTAAAAGCAGTAGACACAAACGTGGAAGCGCTCGTCTGGAGAAGCTACTGGCTCTGTTCATTTCCATAGTCATCGGCAGCATCATCGGGGTCTGGATGGTCAGCTATCTGGCCGGTGAATATGGTGCTATGAATGGAAGGGTGATACTCATCATCTATAGCAGTCTGGGAATGTGCTTACTTAGTCTCTATCTGAATATCATATTCCATGAGGGTGGACATCTGATCTTTGGACTCCTGACCGGATATTCCTTTCTATCCTTCCGGATCTATTCCCTGACCATTACGAGAGAAGAGGGAAAACTCCGTTGCAAGAGGTACAGTGTTCCCGGAACCTCGGGCCAATGCCTTATGGTACCACCTGCAGTTCAATCGGATCAGCTACCTTTTCTGCTGTATAATTTCGGTGGAGTAATAATGAATTTCCTCATCTCAATACTGGCGATCCTTCCGATGATCCTATTTCCACAGCTATCCCTTCAGGGTAAGTTTTTGCTGGGGGGCTTTGCGGCAGGAGGTATTCTACTGGGGCTGATGAACGGATTACCCACGAAGCTCTACGGTATAGCCAATGATGGATATCATGTAAAATCGATTCTTAGGAATCCGATTGCCAGGAACTCCTTCCGCCTGCAGCTGGAGCTCATAAAAAGAGAGACTTTGGGAGAGAGGCTGAGGGATATGCCTGAGGAATGGTTTCAGCTTCCGGAAGGGGCGGAGCCTTCCAATGTAATCAATGCCTATCTCCTATATATGAATTTTAATAGGAATCTGGACAGGATGGATTTCGCTTCGGCAAAGGATAGCCTCAATCTTCTGAATGCCGTCTTGTTGAAGCTTCCGAGCTCCTATAGGAATATTACTGAGTTGGGCTATTTGTTCCTGTCTATTTTGGAGGGAGCTGCTACAGAGGAGATAGAACAATACCTTACTAAGCAATGTAAAAGACTGATAAAAGCTGCACGAAATGAAATGAATATCCGAAGAATTGCCTACGCCTATTATAGATTATATACTAGGTCGGAGAAGGAGGCAGAGGATTGCCGGAGGAGTCTTTTGAAGCTGGCAAAACATTATCCGATACGAGCAGAGGCACAAAGAAACCTGATGCTGATGGGGTATATCGATGAGCTGGCAGGGATAAGAGCGACTATCTCATAGGGACCATCGGATCAGGGTTAATTGATAAAGAAGGTATAGCGGATGAAGAAAGAAAACTGGGTTATCAAAAATAAAAAATCAGATTTTAATAAAATAATGTCAGAGTGCGGGGTAAGTGAGGTGCTGGCTCGCTGCCTAGTCAATCGGGGATATGAGGAGGTCGATGAGATCAGGGAATATCTACATCCCAGTCCTCTACAGCTTTATGATCCCTTCTTGATGAAGGATATGGAGAAGGCCTGCAGCATACTGCGGGATAAGATAGAAAGGGGCTTTAAAATCCGCATTATCGGTGATTATGATGTGGATGGGGTGATATCAACCTACCTGCTCTATCGGACGCTAACAATGCTTGGAGCCAATGTGGATTATGAAATCCCGGACCGAGTAAAGGATGGCTATGGTATAAATATTCGGATGGTGGAGGCGGCTAGAGAGGCCGGTGTAGATACCCTTCTGACCTGTGATAATGGGATTGTTGCTATGGATCAGGTCCTTGCAGCTAAGAATTACGGGATGACGGTAATTGTTACGGATCATCACAGTCTCGTCGAACTGGAGAGCGGAGAAATACTTCTACCAGAGGCCGATGCAATCCTTAATCCAAAGCAACCGGACTGTAGTTATCCCTTTCAGGGATTATGCGGGGCAGCGATTGCGTTAAAGCTGTCGCAGGCTCTGTTAAAGGACTGGCAGACTCTTAATCAACCAGAGTTTTTGATGGAGCTTTTATCCTATACAGCAATCGCGACGGTATGCGATGTCATGGAGTTGGTCGGAGAAAACAGGATAATCGTAAAGCAAGGCTTGGAGCTATTAAAGCATACAGAGAACAAGGGGCTGTTGGCATTAATGGAGGTCAGCCAGGTTCGGATCGAACAGCTTTCCACCTTCCACCTGGGCTTCGTCATTGGACCCTGCCTAAATGCCTCCGGCAGGCTGGATTCAGCAAAAAAGGGTCTGGAACTTTTGTTGGCTGAGGAGACTACAGAGGCCATCCGTTTGGCAGAAGAGGTCAGAGAGTTGAACGAGGTAAGAAAGGATATGACCTCGGAGAATGTGGAAAAGGCGATCAGGCTGATTGAGGAGGGACCTTACCGTCAGGATAAGATTCTGGTCATATACCTGCAGGAGTGTCATGAAAGTATAGCCGGAATCATAGCGGGAAGAATCAGGGAGAGATATCACAGACCGACCATTATTCTCACGGATTCTAAGGAAGGAATCAAGGGCTCTGCCAGATCCATAGAGCAGTATAATATGATCGAGGGTCTCTCAAGACACAGAGAGCTCCTGACAAAGGTGGGCGGACACCCGATGGCGGCGGGACTTTCTCTGATGCCCTGTAACATCGAGCCCTTAAGAAAGGGTTTGAATGAGGTAACAGAATTGACAGAAGAGATGCTGGTGCCGAAGGTTACGATTGATGCGCTGCTGCCCTTAGGATATCTGACGGAGGCACTGGTGAAGGAGCTTCAGCTCCTGGAACCTTTTGGGAAGGGTAATGAAAAGCCTTTGTTTGCTGAAAAGGATCTGCGGATTAAATCAGTATTTGTGATTGGTAAGAATGCAAGCGGATTACGTTTTCTTCTGGAGAATACCTATGAAAGACAGATGGAGGCGGTATATTTTGGAGATGTGGAAGCCTTTTTCCGATATATTACGGATACCTATGGTGAGCAGGAAGCCCAGAAGCTGAAGACCGGGAGAGGATCCAGCATACATATTACAATCACCTACTTCCCGAAAATCAATGAGTATAATGGTTTTAGAAGCGTCCAGCTGATGATACAAAATTACAGATAGCAGCGAGCATAATCATTGTTAAGTTTTCGGATCATACTCCTATTATAGTACAGAATGTATGGTTGGATGGGAATGGTAAGAGCTTTCGTACTTATATGTAGAAATTTGCTTTACGAACAGTTGACGTAAGTGTTATAATAATCATCTATAAGAAGGCTTAATCTGATCAGTGGAGAGGAATCCCTGATAAATCCTCGCTTGTGAGAACAGGCAGAAGGAGGGTATGCCTCAAGCAGGAGGCATATGCAAGCACAATGGAGCGTGCTTGTATGGAATAAGCCGGGATGCCATAAAAGTGGCAGATGGAGGTCAGAATGAAAAATATTGAGGAATATGTAAGAAGCATACCGGACTTTCCGGAACCCGGAATCATCTTTCGGGATGTGACCAGTGTATTACAGGATAAGGATGGATTGAGGCTTGCGATTGATCAGATGCAGGCACTCCTTAAGGATATTGAATTTGATGTAATCGTGGGACCGGAGTCCAGAGGCTTTATCTTTGGGGTGCCGATTGCTTATAATCTGAACAAAGCATTTATACCCATCAGGAAGAAAGGGAAGCTTCCCTGTGAAACCATCTCGATGGATTATGATCTGGAGTATGGTAAGGCAACAATTGAGATGCATAAGGATGCCATCAAGCCCGGTCAGAGGGTAGTTATCGTGGATGACCTGATTGCAACCGGTGGAACCATCGAGGCCATAACCAAACTGATTGAGATGCTCGGCGGAGAAGTAGTAAAAATCATCTTCCTTATGGAATTAAAGGGTCTGAAGGGACGGGATAAGCTGGCCGGACATAATGTTGAGGCAGTCATTCAATATGAAGGCAAATAAGAATATAAAGATTAAGAATATAAGAATATAAGAATATAAGATTATAAGACTATAAGATTCAGGATATCTGAGTATCAAGGTATCAGGGTATCAGAATATCAGAGTTTCAGGATATCGTGATATCAGGATATCAGAGTATCAGGATATAATAAAGTAAGAGTATATGGGTATATGGGCATAAGGGTTATGGGTATATGGGCATAAGGGGATATGGGAGATTAACCCAGCCTAAGGTAGAATGAATGCAGACTGAGGTGATATCATGGAACGAACGGAAGAGTATATTGCAAAAGATGTTGTAAACCATCCGACAGACATTACAGTGCCTGCCGATTTTACGACGCCTGAAGCACTCTATCAGAATTTAATTGATAAGGTGCGAAGCTACCACCCGTCCGCTGATGTCTCCATGATAGAAAAGGCTTATCACTTAGCTGAAAGTGCTCATCAGAACCAATTTCGAAAATCAGGGGAACCCTATATCATCCACCCTCTCTGTGTAGCAAATATCTTGGCAGAGCTGGAGCTGGATAAGGAAAGCATTGTCGCAGGAATTTTACATGATGTAGTGGAGGATACGGACTTTACAATTGAACAGGTAGCTAATATGTTCTCCGAAGAAATTGCGCTGTTGGTGGATGGGGTTACCAAGCTGACTCAGCTCAATTATTCAAAGGATAAGGTGGAGATTCAGGCAGAGAACCTCAGAAAGATGTTCTTAGCGATGGCAAAGGATATCCGTGTAATCCTGATTAAGCTGGCAGACCGACTCCACAATATGAGAACCTTAAAATTTAAGGAGCCGGAGAAGCAGAAGGAGACTGCCAGGGAAACCATGGATATCTACGCCCCGATTGCACAGAGGCTCGGTATCTCCAAAATAAAGATAGAACTGGATGATCTGTCCTTAAAATACCTGGAACCGGAGGTATATAAGGATTTGGCGGAGAAGATCGCTACAAAGAAAAGCGAACGTCAGGCTTATATTGATTGTATTGTAGCGGATGTAAAATCCCATATCGATGCTTCCGGAATTCCTGCTAAGATTGACGGCAGGATAAAGCATTTCTTCAGTATATATAAGAAAATGGTAAACCAGAATAAGACGCTGGAGCAGATCTATGATCTGTTTGCTGTCCGTATTGTTGTTGATTCCTTGAAGGACTGCTATGCGGCTCTGGGTGTTATTCATGAGATGTACAAACCGATCCCAGGACGCTTCAAGGATTATATTGCCATGCCTAAGCCCAACATGTACCAGTCCCTGCATACCACCCTCATCGGGCCGAAGGGACAACCCTTTGAGATACAGATTCGGACCTACGATATGCATAGAACCGCAGAGTATGGTATCGCAGCCCACTGGAAGTATAAGGAGGGGCAGGACGGTAAGGGCGGAAGCGCAAATGCAGAGGAGGAGAAGCTGACCTGGCTCAGGCAGGTATTGGAGTGGCAGCGGGATCTTTCAGATAACAAGGAATTTCTTAGCCTGCTGAAGAATGATTTTGACCTGTTTTCGGAAAGCGTTTATGCATTTACTCCCACAGGGGATGTCAAGACCCTGCCAACCGGATCGAATCCCATCGACTTTGCTTACAGCATCCATAGTGCAGTCGGCAATAAGATGGTTGGTGCAAGGGTGAACGGAAAGCTGGTACCGATTGATTATGTAATACAGAACGGTGACCGGATCGAAATTATGACCTCTCAGAACTCGAAGGGGCCGAGTCGAGACTGGCTCTCCATCGTTAAGAGTACCCAGGCGAAGAATAAAATTAACCAATGGTTTAAAACTGAACTTAAGGATGATAATATTACCAGGGGTAAGGAGCTGGTCACTAGCTACTGCAAGGCGAAGAGCATCGTCTTAAGCGACCTGCTAAAGCCGGAATTTCTCAATATCGTAATGCGAAAATATGGCTTTAAGGAATGGGATGCCGTGTTGGCGGCGATTGGCCATGGCGGCCTGAAGGAAGGCCAGGTGGTCAACCGACTCCAGGAAGAGTATAAGAAGAAGCATAAAAAGGAAATTACCGATGAGAATATACTGGAGCAGATTTCCGATGTCAGGGATAATAGGCTGGCACCAAAGAAATCGAAGAGCGGTATTGTTGTAAAGGGCATCCATGATCTGGCAGTACGCTTCTCCAAATGCTGCAGTCCGGTGCCGGGGGACGAGATTGTTGGCTTTGTTACCAGGGGCAGAGGAGTCTCCATACACAGGACGGACTGTATCAATGTCATCAATCTGCCCGAGGAGGACAGAGCCAGGCTAATTGATGCGGAATGGAATGTGGCGGACGGTAAGGAGGGCGGAGGCGTATATCCTGCAGAGATAAAGATTTATGCCAATAACCGCACCGGAGTACTGGTGGATATATCGAAGATATTGACGGAAAATAAGATAGATGTAACTTCTATGAATGTCAGGACCAGCAAACAAGGTACAGCGACAATCAGTATCGGATTTGAAATTAACGGTAAGGAGCAGCTGAATGAAATCATAGCCAAGATCCGTAATGTGGAAAGCATCCTGGACATTGAGCGAACAGCAGGCTAAAGTTAAGTTGCCGGCTGTTCCTTCCTTGCTTCTTACGGGGAAATGAGATGCCTTACCATAGGCATGAAGGAGGTATTATGAATCAATTAAAGCTTGAAACCATGGTTCTCGGTATTGTACAAACGAATACCTATATTGTAAGTAATCCACTGTCAAAGGAAGCAATCGTGGTGGATCCGTCAGATGATGCGGACCGGATTGAACAATATTTAAAAGCCAATGACCTTGTGTGCAAGGGAATCCTTCTCACGCACGGTCATTTTGACCATATTCTGGCTGTTGAGGAGCTGAAGGAGAAAACAAAGGCACCCATCTATGCCCATGAAGCAGAAGCAAGGCTGCTCAGTGATGCGAAATTAAATGCCTCCGATCATATCCGCAAGGAATGTAGCCTTACACCGGATGTTCTGCTGAAGGATGAGGAGACTCTTACGCTGGCAGGCTTCACGATTAAAGTAATCCATACGCCCGGTCATACCGCGGGAGGTGTGTGCTATTACTTTACAGGACATGGGGTACTGATCAGCGGTGATACCTTGTTTTATGAGGATATCGGTAGATCGGATTTGCCTACGGGCAACCATAGTCAGCTGGTGGAGAGCATCAGAAATAAGCTGATGTGTCTGGAGGACAGTGTAAGGGTTTATCCCGGACATGGCTGCTCCACCACCATTGGTCACGAAAGGGAGCACAATATCTATATCTCCCTCTCGTCTCAGAGTTTCGATGACTAAGAAATCTACGAACCCTCTATATCCTAAGGTCGATACACCGGAGGAGCTTGGAGGAAGCATAACATGATATTGGAGTAGAAATGATACAGGTAATCCTATCCGACAGAAAATTTGAAAATGATATTTATCCCCTAGTTAAGGCATTTTATTTCGGGGAAACCGTGAAGGTATATGAAAGCGGCGAAAACACCATAGAAGCTGAGCAGGAGCCTGCGTTACCAAGAGACACCGAACCAGAGAACCCGGAGCTTTTTGAGGGGGCATTGGTGGAAGAAGGAGCAGGTACTTATATACCGGATCAAATTCTGGCTGTATTTACTGAGGACAGGGTAGAGATAACGCTTTATCACAGGAATAGGAAGATGAGTGGGGCTTTGGCAGAACTGGAGACCTTCTCGGTGCATAAAGCGGCATATAAGAACGGAATGAAGCGCTTGCTTTATCGGCTGCTGTCAGAAAATACAGGAAAGGAGCTGCCCTGGGGTATCCTGACCGGTATCAGACCGACGAAGCTGGTTTATGATATGCTGGAGCAGAACCTGAAGCTGGAAGCCATCCAGAGGCGGATGTCAGAGGAGTATCTCTGTTCCGAGGAAAAGATTCGGATGAGTGTCCGAATTGCAGCCAGGGAAAGGGAACTGTTGGAAGAACTGGATTATCGCACCGGCTACAGTCTCTATATTGGAATCCCCTTCTGTCCAAGCACCTGTCTCTATTGTTCCTTTACCTCCTACCCTCTGGAGCGCTTTGAAGACCGGGTGGAGCCATATTTGGAGGCCCTGGAGAAAGAAATCAGATACGGAGCAACCTGTTTACCGGAGCTTAAGCTGACAACGGTTTATTTTGGTGGCGGAACCCCCACGACACTGTCTGCATCCCAGCTGGACCGCTTGCTTGGATTAGTCAGAGAACGGTTTGATTTTACTTATGTGAGGGAATTTTCCGTAGAAGCCGGGAGACCGGACAGTATCACCAGGGAGAAGCTGGAGGTGTTAAAGAAGTGGGGTGTGAACCGTATCTCCATTAACCCCCAGAGCATGCAGCAAAGAACCCTGGATCTCATTGGCAGAAGGCATACCACACAGCAAATTAGGGAAGCCTTTCGGATGGCCAGAGAAGCAGGTCATGATAATATTAATATGGATTTGATCATCGGACTGCCGGGGGAGACCCCGGAGGATGTTCGGGATACCATCTCCCAGATTAAGGAGCTGGAGCCTGAGGGTCTTACCGTCCATACCCTGGCACTGAAAAGAGCAGCTAGGCTGAATATCGAGAAGGAAAGCTTTGTTGATTATAAGGCACAGGAGGTACCCCTTATGTTGGAGGCTACCATCCGTTTTGCCGAGGAAAATGCTTATCTGCCATATTATCTCTACAGACAGAAGAATATGTCAGATAATCTTGAGAATATCGGCTATTCAAAGTATGGAAGGGAAGGACTTTATAATATTCTGATCATGGAGGAGAAGCAGACAATTCTTGCCCTGGGAGCAGGAGCCATGTCCAAATTCGTATTCCATGAAGAAAACAGGATCGAACGGGTGGATAATGTAAAGAGTATTACTGACTACATCAGTAGAATAGACGAGATGATTGGGAAGAAACAGGAGTTTATCAAAAACAGTTTCTGTAAGTGATAGATGGAAGATCAGGGAGGACGATAACGAGGCCTTCCATAAGAACAGGAGGACTAGGATGATAACACAAAGACCAAAGGGTACGCAAGACTGGTATGGTTCCAGCATGCACAAGAGAACCATCTTCGAGGGAATTGCCAGAAGGCTTTGCAGGGCTTATAACATCAAGGAGGTAATCACACCGGCCTTTGAGCATACGATACTCTTTCAAAGAGGCGTGGGTGAGACAACGGATGTTGTCCAGAAAGAGATGTATACCTTCGAGGATAAGGGAGGCAGAAGCATTACCCTAAAGCCTGAGGGTACCGCCGGTGCAGTACGGGCCTACCTGGAGAATAGTCTCTATGCGGAGAGCCAGCCGACAAAGCTTTTCTATGTTTCTCAGGTGTTCCGTTATGAGAATCCCCAGAACGGAAGGTTTCGTCAGCACCATCAATTCGGGGTGGAGTTTTTTGGTTCCTCCAGTCCTTTGGCGGAGGTAGAGCTGATCACACTGCTGACAGAGCTTTTTCAGGAGTTGGGAATCAAGGGTGTGAAGCTCCATATCAATAATATTGGCTGCAGCAGCTGCAGAAAGACCTATAATGTGGCACTGCTTACTTATCTGGAGCAGCATAAGGAGCATTTGTGCGGAACCTGTAGGGAGAGAATGCAGAAGAACCCGCTGAGGATTATCGATTGTAAGGTTCCTACCTGTAAGGAAATCGTAAAGTCTGCACCCAGAACCATAGAGTATCTGGATGAGGAGTGCAGCACACATTTTGAAGAGCTGAAGAAGCTCTTAAAGGAGCTGGAGATTGATTATGTGGTGGACACCGGAATTGTAAGAGGCCTCGATTATTATACAAAGACAGTATTTGAGTTCGTAAATGCAGAGGGCTTTACGATCTGCGGTGGCGGCAGATATGATAACCTGATCCATGAGGTGGATGAGAAGCAGAATATTCCTGCTGTGGGCTTTGGCTTAGGGATTGAACGTATCCTGAATGAGCTGGCAGCAGAGGGGATTGAGCTGGCTCCGGAGCCGGCAGTGGAGCTATATGTCGGTATCCTTGGCAGTGAGGCAAGGGCGGCAGCCTATCAGCTGGTACAAAAGCTCAGAAGTGAGGGCATAATCGTTGAAACCGATTATATGGATCGTTCTGTTAAGGCCCAGATGAAGTATGCAAATAAGCTTGGGGCGAAAAACACCGTGATCATCGGGGCAGACGAGCTGGCCCAGAATAAAGCGAATATTAAGAATATGGAGACCGGGGAGCAGACTGAGGTGTCACTGAGTAATGTGGCAGAGTATTTCCGGACCAATAAGCGGTAACAGGTCCAAAGTATATATTCCAGTAATATAGCGGGGAGCTGACCATAGGAAACAAAGAAAAAACCGGGATGAGCTTGAAGCACTCCCGGTTTTTTCTTAAAAAAAGCCTCATCCGGAAAAGCATAGAATATATCCAAAGGCGGGAATGGTATGATTACAATAACGGACAAGGAATTTGAACAGCTGGCCGGGTTCATTAAAGAGAATTATGGGATTCACCTGAAGCAGGAGAAGAAGACCCTGCTTACTGGCAGATTACAGAATGTACTGCTGATGAAGGGCTTTCGGGATTTTGCTGAATATTATGAGTATGTGATTTCAGACAAAACCGGGGAGGCTCTTTCTACACTCGTCAATAAGATCTCTACAAACCACACCTTCTTCATGAGGGAAGTGGACCATTTCTATTATTTTAGGGATCAGGTACTGCCCTATCTTGCCGAAACAGTGAAGGACAGGGATCTCAGGATATGGAGTGCTGGCTGCTCCTCAGGGGAAGAGCCCTATACTCTGGCGATGCTTATGGATGAATATTTTGGTAAGGAAAAGAGTAAATGGGATTCCAAGGTCCTGGCTACAGATATATCTAGTAAGGTGTTGGAGGAGGCAGCCAAGGGAATCTACCAAAATGAGGAAATCAGCACGCTTCCGATCAATTTAAGACTTGCGTATTTTAAGCAGCAAGACAGCGACAATTCGGTAATCATAGATAAGATAAGGAATGAGGTAATCTTTCGAAGATTTAACCTGATGGAAGCGGTTTTTCCTTTTAAGCGTAAATTCCATGTGATTTTTTGCAGGAATGTGATGATTTATTTTGATCATATGACAAAGAAGGAGCTTGTCGGTAAGTTTTACGACCATTTGGAACCTGGAGGCTTTCTTTTCATCGGCCATTCGGAGTCTATCAGCAGAGAGGATACGAAATTAAGCTATGTGATGCCGGCAATATATAGAAAGCGATAGACCTACCTATTGGGAGTGATCTCAGAATCTTACACGGCATACAGTACCGTGCAAAGTCAAATCAGCATAGGAAGGACAGGCAATCGGTATTACAAAAGAGAAGATGTGTTTCTAACATGAATAGTGAGTAACACATCGGCGGTTAAGAATGAGGTGATGGTTTGGAGATTAAGAAAATTAGGGTATTAGTTGTAGATGACAGTATTCTGTTTCGGGAGGTGTTGTCCAGGGGCCTCGCATCGGATCCTTCCATTGAGGTGATTGCCACGGCCGGAGACCCCTATGAAGCCAGGGATAAAATCCTACAATTTCATCCCGATGTCATGACCTGTGATGTGGAGATGCCTAAGATGAATGGGCTTGAATTCATACGCAAGCTCCTGCCCCAATATCCGCTACCGGTCATTATGGTCAGTGCTGTCAATGGCATCGTATTTGATGCAATGCATGCAGGGGCAGTGGATTTTGTTATAAAGCCGGATCTAAAATCAGTTCACAGCGTGGAGAACTTCTTAATTGATATGATTACAAAGGTTAAGGTGGCCTCTGCCGCTAAGGTCAGACTGAGATTACCTGAGGAGCTTAGGCGAGCTGAGGGTACCGTGGATACTCAAACAATGAAGCAGCTGATTGCTATTGGAGCGTCCACCGGCGGTACGGAAGCGATCTATCAAGTGTTAAAGGGTTTGCCCGTCAATATTCCCGGCATTGTCATAGTGCAGCATATCCCCCGGGATTTTTCCAGAATGTTTGCCGAACGAATGAATTCCGCCCTCCCACTGGAGGTTAAGGAAGCATCATCGGGAGATATGGTAAAGTCAGGCCGGGTTCTGATTGCACCAGGGGACCAGCATATGAGGCTGCTTAAGACTGGGGAGGGCTACAAGGTGGAATGCTATCACGGGGAGAAGGTGAATGGTCACTGTCCGTCGGTAGATGTATTATTCGAATCGGTGGCCAGAGTCGCCGGAGAAAATGCCATCGGAATTATATTAACCGGAATGGGCTATGATGGAGCGAAGGGCCTCCTAGCCATGAAAAGAAGAAACGCCCGCACTCTGGGACAGGACGAGGAAACCTCAGTTGTATATGGTATGCCCAAGGTATCCTTTCACCTTGGCGCAGTGGATCAGCAGCTGCCCCTGAATCAGATTGCTCCTGCGCTGTGCTCCCTACTAAGTAAGCACACCTCTCCACAGTAGAATCACCTCCAGCTATGTTTTTATGCATCATCAAATGTCGAGGCTTGATCAATGTACTCATACTTGACTCCAGCGAGGATATTCTATAGATTGACAAAATTTACATATATTATATAATTACCTTGGTTGTTATTTTCTGCAAAGGTGGTTCCTATGAAAAAATTTATGTCAAACGGTGAAGAGCTTACACCATACCTCTTTTTGCTTGTCGGTGATACCTTCCTACGTACGGATAAAAAAGGGAGAGTTCAATCTATCCATGGAGCAGCGAAAGGGCAGGCTGAAACCAGCCATCTGCTAGGGCAGCCGATTGATCGAATATTTGCTGGTTTTGGACCGGAAGCATCGGTTACCTTGAAGAGAATGCTGAGACATGTCATAAAGAAAAAGGTTTCGATTAGTATCCCTGTGCAGAATATAGGGGTGGCAGAGCACCGGACGGAGGCAGAGCAATATGACATAAAATTGTCACCCTCCATTGATCAGAAGGGAAGCGCTACCGGAGTAAATATTCAGCTTTGTAAACCAAGCAAGTCATCAAAAGCCCCTGTTATGAAGCCTGCAACCTCAGGCTATGTCTCTGATTTGAAGAAGGTATTCCTGATTGGTTCCGAGAACCTGAGGCTCATGGATCTTGTACCCGTAATGATCTGGATTCTGGATATGGAGCTGAATATCACCTATGTGAATTTGGAACTGCTGGAATTTACAGACTTGAGTCCCGAAGAAATAATGAGCGATCAGTGGAGGGAACTGGTGCATCAGGAGGATAAAGCGAAGCTGGAGGAAGAAATTGAGCATTCATTTCGTAAGCACATACCCCCCGATTTTATCCTTCGTTTCCGCAGGTATGATGGTGTCTACCGGTGGATCCACATTATCGGGAACCCGGTGTGGGATTCTGATGGGGAGTTCATGGGGGCAATTGGTATCTGTAAGGATATCACGGATCGAATTGACATCGTAGACAATATAAGAAGATATGAGCTCTTCTCAAAGAATACCAGAGAAATTATCCTGTTTACTGATCTGGAGGGAAATATCATAGAGGCGAATAAGGCGGCTGAAATGGCCTATGGATATAGCAATGAGGAGCTGTTATCCATGAACATCCATGACTTAAAGGGAGAATGGAATTATGCCAGACAGAGGAAGCAGCAAGCAGATAATCATGAGTTCCTATATGAGACAGAGCATATCCGTAAGGATGGCAGCAGATTTAATGTAGAGATAAGCTCCCGCGGAATGGACATCGGGGACAGGAGAGTTTTGATTAGCCTTATCCGGGATATTACAGATAGAAAAATGGCAGAGGAGCAGATATTTCGCAGCAATCAGAAATTCCGCTCCTTATTTATGAATCTACATAGTGGATATGCTTATTATCAAGAGATCTATGACAAGGATAAGGACCGAGAGGATCTGGCTGTGATCGAGGTGAATGAATTTTTTGAGAATATCTTCGGAATGAAAAGGGGATCCATGGTTAACCGGAAATTTTCTGAGGTCTTTCCCAAGAGCTATCAGATTCTGATGGACAGTATCTATCAGAAACGGGATTCAATCGTTTCAGGAAAGAGTCTCCACCTGAATCATTTCTATGAGGCAACCTTTGATCTGTGGCTCTCCATGATAATCTATAGCCCAGAACCGGATACCATAGTGACGATCGTGACCGATATCACAGAACAAAAGCAGTCTGAGCTGTATTTAATTGAAGCGAAGGAGGCTGCAGAAGCAGCAAACAAGGCGAAGAGCGAGTTTCTAGCGAATATGAGCCATGAGATACGAACCCCGATCAATGGGATCGTTGGAATGATTGATCTTACACTGCTAACCGCATTGACCGGAGATCAGAGGGACAAGCTAATAACGGCAAAGCACTGTGCGAACTCCTTGATTCATATCATTAATGATATTCTTGACTTTGAGAAGCTGGAGGCAGAGAAAGTATCGTTATCCATGAAGAACTTCAGCATTGGCGATGTGATTCGGGAGCTGGAGACGGTACATAGCTCCCTGATCCTGAAGAAGGGTCTGGATTTCTATACAGAGCTGTCGGAGGACTTACCGGAGTATCTCATCGGAGATCAGAATAAGCTGAAACAGGTATTGAATAATTTGCTGAGCAATGCTTATAAATTTACGGACAGAGGATCTATTCGGCTTTCTGTTGATTTGCTGGGGATCAAAGATCGCAGGGTTAAGATCAGGTTTATGATCTCCGATACAGGGATCGGTATATCTGAAGAAAATAGGAATCTTCTGTTCAAGAGCTTCAGCCAGCTGGATGGCTCCTCCTATACTAAGCGTTTCGGTGGAACCGGACTAGGACTGGCCATATCCAAGAAGCTGGTGGAGCTGATGGATGGCAGCATCGCTGTTGACAGCTGTCCGGGTAAGGGAAGCAGCTTTTATTTTATACTGGATTTTGAGATAGGAACGATGATAAAGAATGTAAGCACGAAGGCTCCGAAAGAATATGTAGCAAGAAATATCCTGCTAGTCGAGGATGATCCGGTCAATCTTCAGGTGATAGCGGATATGCTGAAGCTGAACAAGCATAATGTGGTTGCGGTAACAAATGGTGCGGAAGCCCTGGACATCTATCAATACGGAATGTATGATGTCATTCTGATGGATATTCAGATGCCGGATATGGATGGAGTGGAAACCAGTAGAAGAATCAGGCAGCTGGAGCCCGAGGATAAGCATACCCCTGTCATTGCAATAACAGCCTATGCTTTGGCCGAGGAACGGGAGAAATTCAAGGAGATGGGCATGGATGGATATGTATCTAAGCCGATTCAGATGGAAGAATTGCTACATGTGATTGATAGAATTACCATAGATCAGGAAATGGCAGTAGCCCTTCGTCAGCCAATCCCTGTAAAAGCATCCGAGTCTATGGACCAAAGGCAGCTCAACAGAGCTCCTATGGTTGACGATATCACGCCTAAGCTTAGGGAACTGGAAATGGATATTAATATAGTGGAATCAGCTGTCCGTTATCAAAATCAGGAGATTCTACACTATATTCTTCAGGAAATTGACGAGCTATCAAAGCATATAGCCTCTGAGGAGCTAAGGACAGCAAACGATAAGCTGCAAAGCCTACCTTACGAAAGTGAAGAGGAGATACTTCTTGCGTTGGAGCAGTTTAAGGCATCCATTAGCTCTTTATTTCTGATCAAAGAGGAGCAGACTTAGGCAATAACCATAGAGGTGAAAATGTCACCCGGTATATGGGAGTATAATCTACCCCCTTGTCATTCGGATATTGTGTTTCAATAGGAAAATAAGACATGGAGACGAATATGGAAAAACATCAGAATAGGTTAGAGCTACCGACCCTAATCAGCGATGGAATGGTTCTACAGAGAGATGCTAAGGTTCGAATCTGGGGAAAGGCCCCTGCGAAGGAGGAGCTTCGGCTTACCTTCTTGGGTGAGCAATATCGGACCATGACCACAGAGTCAGGAGCCTGGGAAATCATATTAAATCCTCTTGAGCCGGGAGGTCCCTTTGAAATGGAGCTTGAGTGCAGGAGCTCCAAGCTTACCTTGCATGATATTATGGTTGGAGATGTGTGGGTACTGGGTGGACAGTCCAATATGCAGATCCCGATACGAAGAACCCTGGATTTGTTCGCGGATGAGGTAAAGGAGGCTTCCTGCCCTGAAATTCGTTCCTTCCTCGTACCGATGGTTTATGATTTTCATGGTCCTAAGGAGGAACTGACCGGGGGAAGCTGGATATCGGTTAATCCTACCTCTGTTTATGATTTTAGTGCCATTGGGTATTTCTTTGCGAAGAAGGTTTATGACAAGTATAAGATTCCGATCGGTTTGTTGTTCACAGCAATTGGTGGAACCCCGGCGGAAGCTTGGATCAGCGAGAAGACCTTAATGAGATTTGGAAGGTTTGATGAGCTGCTTACCTTATGTAAGGATGATTCCTATATCCAGGAAACAATGAAGCAGGAAGAGCTGCAGAACAGCCTATGGTACAAAGAGCTGGATGAGAAGGATACAGGACTCAAGGATCCTTCGGGACCCTGGTACAGAGAGGATTGTGATATCTCTGATTGGAAGGAGATAAGAATACCACTAAGCTTCGAAGGAACAGAGCTGGGGAACCTGAAGGGAGGAGCAATTTGGTTCAGAAAGGAAATTGATGTTCCTGCATCGATGCTAACTGGACCAGGTACTCTGGTGCTGGGGACGATCATCGATGCGGATGAAACCTACCTCAACGGTGTACGAATCGGAGGCACCGGATATCTATATCCGCCCCGTAGATACGAGATTCCTGAGGGCTTGCTTAGGGAAGGAAGGAATACCATAACCGTCCGTTTGCTGCTTACCAGGAATACGGGGGCCTTTGTCACGGATATGCCCTACGTCCTAAGAGCGAATGGGCAGGAGCTCTCCATCTCCGGCCTATGGAGCTATAGGATCGGTGCCGTAACCGAGAGGCAGCAGCCGACAACCTTCTTCCAGTATAAGCCCACGGGTCTATTTAACGGAATGATTCATCCCTTAAGAAAATATGCGATCAAAGGGGTATTGTGGTATCAGGGGGAGTCAAATGATACCTATCCCTATGATTATAAGGAATTAATGGAGGCAGTCATCATGGATTGGCGGCAGGCCTGGGGAATTGGTGACTTCCCGTTCCTGTATGTACAACTGGCGAACTATTGTCCCTGGAGGAAGGAACCGGAGATCAGTAGCTGGGCATATCTAAGGGAGGAACAGAGAAGAGCAATGAACATCCCGGGTACGGGTATGGTGGTTACGATAGATAAGGGAATGTATAACGACCTCCATCCCTGGGATAAAAAATCCGTCGGGGAACGGCTTGCCCTATGGGCATTTCATATGGTCTTCGGAGAGGACATTGTTTGCAGCGGACCGATCTATGATACCATGGAGAGGGAGGGATCAGCCCTCAGACTTTACTTTAAGCATACCGGAAGCGGCCTATGCCATCGGGGAGACAAAATAGATACCCTCGAGGTCTGCGGTGAGGACGGAGTATTTTACCCGGCAGAGGCAGTGATTGATCAGGATACGCTGCTCGTAACCTGCAGTAGCGTGACGGCTCCTGCCCATGCAAGATATGCCTGGCTGGATAATCCGGAGTCTGCTAATCTGTATAATAAAGAAGGATTGCCTGCATCCCCCTTTACTACCAGCCGCTGATCGAAGGAACTGTCTGAAAAACCTGGTTGTAATTCGGATTATTTATGCTATACTTAGAGAACATAGCAAAAAACATAGCAAAGAACATAGTAACAACACAGTAAGTTACATAATAAAGACATGGCATAGCGCATAGCTAGAAACATATCACAAAGCCAGAATTAGGAGGTTAACCTATGGTAAGACATATTGTCGCTTGGAATTTTACAGAGGATCTCTCGGTAGAGGAGAAGCTTAAGAAGGGCTTGGAAATCAAAAGGGAGCTGGAAAACCTGAAGAACTTGATCGAAGGTATTGTATCCATAGAGGTTTTAATGGAGCCCCTTGCATCCTCGGACTCAGAAATCATGTTGGACAGTGTATTTAGGGATGAAGAAGCTTTGAAGGCATACCAGGTACATCCGGAGCATGTACGGGTGGGTACGAATTTTGTAAGGCCTGCAACGATAAACAGAAAGTGTATCGATTTCAAATTCTAATAGGATCCAAGAAATGAGCAGAAGGCGTGTATCCCGTGACAAATGACAAAGGGAAGCACGCCTTTCCCTCTGACGGAGAGCTCCTGCCAATCGATACGGCATCATATGGAGCTTCACAGAGCGATATATGGCCTTATATCAGAAGAAAAATGTGGACAGATAATTCAAAATGGATTAGAATTAAATTCATTGAAAATGATAAATAGGTAATCGCTATAGTGAACAATAAAGATGAAGTTTAGGATAAAGGAGAATGAAGTAACCATGGCAGAATCAATGAAGGGCTTGCAAAGAAGCCACAGATGTACTGAAGTTACCAAAGGAAATATCGGTGAAACCATAACTGTGATGGGATGGGTACAAAAGAGCAGGAATAAGGGCGGTATTATCTTTGTAGATCTCAGGGATCGTTCCGGCCTGCTACAGATTATATTTGAAGAGAGTGATTGTAACAGCGAGAACTTTGCCAAGGCAGAGAAGCTCAGGAGTGAGTTTGTGATTGCTGTCGTGGGCAAGGTGGAGGCCCGTTCCGGAGCCGTCAACGAGAATCTTGCCACCGGTGATATCGAAATCAGAGCCAAGGAGCTTCGTATTCTTTCCGAAGCGGATACCCCGCCGTTTCCGATTGAAGAGGATAGTAAGACCAAGGAGGAGCTCAGACTTAAATACCGTTATTTGGACTTAAGAAGGCCTGATCTCCAGAAGAATCTGATCCTTCGTAGTAAGGTTGCAAATATCACGCGGCAGTTTTTGGCTGAGGAAGGCTTCTTAGAGATAGAGACCCCGATGCTGACGAAGAGTACGCCAGAGGGTGCCAGAGACTATCTGGTTCCGAGCCGTGTCCACCCGGGGAATTTCTATGCCTTACCCCAGTCTCCCCAGCTATTCAAGCAGCTGCTGATGTGTGCTGGCTACGACCGCTATTTCCAGATTGTAAAATGCTTCCGTGATGAGGATCTTCGTGCAGACAGACAACCGGAGTTCACCCAGATCGATATGGAGCTATCCTTCGTAGATGTGGATGATGTCATTCGTGTGAATGAGCGCCTGCTTCAGAGAATGTTCAAGGAAAGCATCGGAATAGAGATACCGCTTCCTATACAGAGAATGACCTATAAAGAAGCTATGGATCGCTTCGGCTCTGACAAGCCGGATATCCGTTTTGGCATGGAATTAAAGAATGTTTCCGAGGTGGTGAGGAGCTGTGGCTTCTCTGTATTTACCGGAGCCTTAGAAAAGGGTGGCTCAGTCCGTGGTATCAATGCGGAGGGTCAGGGAGAAATGCCCAGAAAGAAAATTGATGCCCTGGTGGACTATGCGAAGGATTTTGGCGCGAAGGGTCTTGCCTATGTGGCAATCGGTGCTGACGGCACCTATAAATCCTCCTTTGCGAAGTTTATGACGGAGGAAGAGATGAATGGCTTGGTAGCAGCGACGGACGGTAAGCCGGGAGATCTGCTTTTGTTCGCAGCAGACGAGGACGAGGTAGTGTTTGACGTACTTGGCAATTTAAGACTTGAGCTGGCTAGAAATTTAAATCTTCTGAATAAGAATGAGTATAAATTCCTGTGGATTACGGAGTTCCCGCTATTGGAGTATTCTAAGGAGGACAAACGTTTTGTTGCAAAGCACCATCCGTTCACGATGCCGATGGATGAGGATCTGGCACTTTTGGATACCGATCCGGCTAAGGTCAGAGCAAAGGCGTACGATATTACCCTAAATGGTACCGAGGTTGGTGGAGGCTCTGTGAGAATATTCCAGAGTGATGTTCAGGAGAAGATGTTTGAGGTACTGGGCTTCACGAAGGAAGCGGCCTATGAGCGCTTCGGCTTCCTGCTGAATGCCTTCAAATACGGTGTTCCTCCTCATGCCGGTCTGGCCTACGGTCTGGATCGACTGGTAATGCTGATGGCGAAGGAGGACAGCATCCGAGATGTCATCGCCTTCCCGAAGGTTAAGGATGCCTCCTGTCTGATGACCGAGGCTCCGAATGTGGTAGAGGATAAGCAGCTGAAGGAGCTGGGAATTGAAATCACACCGGAAGATTAATCAATTATTATATTACAGCCCTGTAAGGATCACCTTAACAGGGCTGTTTTACAATGAACAGAATGCATAGAAAGCATGCTTCAACAGGCAATTTCACAATAGGCAGGAAATTTCAGGATAGGCAGGATTTAGAATTACCTTCAAGGGGCTGCTCCCTTGGGGAGTTGCCTGCATCAGAGGATGCTATAAGAGAATAGGAGCTTCGTATGAATCAAATGATCGGTATCGTATTGGGTGGTTACATTCTGGCACTTAGCATTACCGGGTTTTCTACCATGGGAGTGGATAAGAGAAGAGCAGAGAAGGGAAGGTGGCGAATACCGGAACGAACCCTGCTTCTGATTGCCTTACTGGGCGGAGGAATAGGCACATATCTTGGGATGAGATATTTTCGTCATAAGACGAAGCATCTGTCTTTTCGGATTCTGCTTCCGGCAGCAGCCATCGCAGACCTCCTCCTGATTTTTTATGTTATTGTGAAGCTGATACTGTAAGCAGCTGAAATTCATATATTAATAGTAAAATCAATAGATAGGGATATTTTGTCCACCTGATTATTTTAGATTTATTTTGTTAAACTCTTGACAGCCTTCTGTATTTTTGATATCTTTACTTTAAAGCGCTGCGCTTTAAAGTGATAAAGCGACAGGCGATGGAAGGTGAGGTATGGGGGATGTTCATTAAATTAACCTTTTTAGTATGCTTTTTTGTCATTATGGTGTTGGTTGGCATTTATGCCAGAAAGCATGCGACCAATGTTGGAGATTTTGTTTTGGGTGGACGGGCAGTTGGACCCTGGCTTTCTGCTTTTGCATATGGGACTACTTATTTTTCTGCTGTAATATTCGTTGGTTATGCAGGCCAGTTCGGATGGAAGTACGGGATAGCAGCCACCTGGATTGGTATAGGAAATGCTTTTATCGGGAGTCTGTTGGCCTGGGTCGTGTTAGGCAGAAGAACCCGAGTGATGACACATCATTTAAAATCCTCGACAATGCCGGATTTCTTTGGTAGCAGATTTGACAGTAAGGCGATTAAGCTGGTAGCATCAGCAATTATCTTTATCTTTATGGTGCCCTATACAGCCTCAGTTTATAAAGGACTATCCTCCCTTTTCAATATGGCCTTCAATATTCCATTCTCTGTATGTGTATGGGCAATGGCAATCATGACAGGAGTCTATGTTATTCTGGGCGGTTATATGGCAACGGCGATTAATGACTTGATTCAGGGGATCATCATGCTGGTCGGAATAGTAGCTGTTGTCGCCTCTGTAATTAACGGACAAGGTGGGTTTATGGAAGCGGTCGGCGCTCTGGCGAAGCTACCCAGTGATTTACCGGCAACCGTGGGTCAGCCTGGGGCATATACCTCCTTCTTCGGACCGGATCCAAAGAATTTGCTGGGAGTTATCCTTCTTACCTCGCTGGGAACCTGGGGACTTCCTCAGATGATACATAAATTCTACGCAATTAAAAGTGAGAAATCAATTAAGTCAGGAACCATCATCTCTACGGTTTTTGCTGTGGTCATAGCCGGTGGATGCTATTATCTCGGCGGCTTCGCACGGTTATTTGATAGTGCGGACATCCGCACTGCATCGGGAGCTGTGAACTTTGATGCTATTATACCTCATATGATGTCCGATCTATCCGATGTCCTGATCGGCATTGTGGTTGTCCTTGTACTGTCCGCCTCCATGTCGACCCTATCGAGCCTGGTATTGACCTCCAGCTCTACCCTGACCCTCGATTTTCTGAAGGGGAATATCATTAAGAATATGAGTGAGAAGAAGCAGCTGCTCGTCATGAGACTCCTAATTGTTTTCTTCATCGGTTTGTCCGTATTTCTGGCATTGAATCCGATTACCTTTATTGCGCAGCTGATGAGTATTGCCTGGGGTGCTATGGCCGGTTCCTTCCTGGCCCCGTTCTTATATGGTCTGTACTGGAAGGGTGTTACGAAGACAGCAGTCTGGGCCAGCTTTGTATCCGGGGTCGGTATCACCGTAACCAATCTCTTCCTTAAGTATATCGAATCCCCCATCAATGCAGGGGCTATCGCTATGGTTGCTGGTCTTGTGATCGTTCCAGTAGTCAGTCTGATCACACCGAAGCTGAGAAGAGATAAGGTCAGCGAGCTGTTCTCCTGCTATGACGAGCCTGTAACGGTACATGCCCGCAAGTCCATCCAGGAGGCATAGGTACATAAACCTGTAAATAATATAGATTGTAGGATAGAAGGATTTAGGCAGTGAGAAGCCCCCCGCAAGGAGGGCTTGCTCCTGTGTTTAACGTCAGCACCTAGAGCTAATGATATGAACAAAATAAATCCCAGAGTACCAGTCAAGACGGCTATTCTGGAAGCATGAATGATAAAGGGGGATTACAGAAATGATTTGGGCAAAAGAAGAAACGCTACCCAGAAAAGAAATCGAAGCCATTCAGCTTAGCAGGCTGAAGGATACCCTGGCAAGAGTATATGAGAAGGTTCCTGCCTATCGCGCGAAGATGGATGCTGCTGGGTTAAGATGTGAAGATGTAGAAAATCTGGAGGACTTAGGTAAGCTTCCATTCACAAATAAACAGGACCTGAGGGATAACTATCCCTTTGGTTTATTCACGGTTCCTAAGAAGGACTTGGTCCGAATCCATGCCTCCTCGGGCACCACGGGAAAACCTACCGTTGTCGGGTATACCAGGAAGGATATGGAGATCTGGACGGAATGCGTATCCAGGATTGCAGCCATGGGGGGTGCAACAGAAGAGGATGTAGCACAAATCTGCTTTGGCTATGGTATGTTTACCGGTGCACTGGGACTTCATTTCGGTCTGGAGAATATGGGGGCCACTGTGTGCCCTACCTCCTCCGGTAATACCCAGAAGCAAATCATGTATATGCAGGATTTTGGAACCACAGTACTGGTAGCCACACCCTCCTATGCCCTGCATATCGGTGAAGTGGTCAGGGAGATGGGACTGGATCCCGCAAAGGATTTGAATATTAAAATCGGCTTGTTCGGCGGGGAAGGTATGTCAGAACCGATGCGACAGGAGATGTACCGGCTCTGGAGTCCGGATATGAAGGTAACCCAGAATTACGGGATGAGTGAGTTAATAGGACCCGGCGTATCCGGTGAATGCCTGGAGCTGAATGGGATGCATATCAATGAGGATCATTTTATTCCGGAAATCATAGACTCAGAGACAGGGGAGGTCCTGCCTCCGGGAGAGAAGGGTGAGCTGGTAATTACCTGTATCACTAAGGAGGCCCTGCCCTTGATCCGTTACAGAACCAAGGATATCTCCCGGCTGATGTACGAGCCCTGTAGATGCGGCAGAACAACTGTTAGGATGGAGAATCTGTCAGGCCGTGCGGATGATATGCTGATTATTCGCGGTGTGAATGTATTCCCCTCACAAATAGAAGAGGTATTATTGACTGTAGCGGAAATCGGTCCCCATTATGAGATCATCGTAAATCGCAGGAATCACCTGGATACCATGGAGATCAAGGTGGAGCTGGCGGATGATTCTTTGTTGGATTCCTATGCTAAGCTTGGTGAGCTGGAGCTAAGAATTAAAGCTAGGCTTCGAGTTGTATTGAGTGTGGAGGCTATGATAAAATTAGTAGCACCAAGGAGCCTGCAGCGTTTTGAAGGAAAGGCAAAGAGAGTAACGGACCTGAGAAAGATTTAACTACCAAAAGGAAAGAAGGAACTTAAGCTTAGATCATCGGAACGGTCTTTGGATTCGTCAGATGCTTGATACGAGAAAGGAGTATACATAGTGACAGACAGAGTGATTATGCTTGGAAATGAGGCTTTTGCCCGTGGAGCTTATGAGGCAGGCTGTAAGGTATCAGCCGCCTATCCGGGTACACCCAGTACAGAAATCAGTGAAAACATCGTAAAATATGAGGAGATCTACTCCGAGTGGTCTCCCAACGAAAAGGTAGCCATGGAGGTTGCCATAGGAGCCTCCATCAGTGGTGTCAGGGCTCTCGCTTCCATGAAGCATGTAGGTCTGAATGTGGCTTCAGATCCGTTATTTACTGTAGCCTATTCCGGTGTAACAGGGGGCTTGGTCATCATCGTTGCAGATGATCCGGGTCTCTACAGCTCACAAAATGAGCAGGATACAAGAGCTGTAGCAAGAGCAGCGAAGGTTCCGGTGATAGAGCCTGCGGATAGTCAGGAAGCGAAGGAGTTTGTGAAATTCGCTTTCGAACTCAGTGAGAAATATGATACCCCGGTCATCGTCAGAAGTACGACGAGACTTTCCCATTCTCAGGGAATGGTGGAATTACAGGATAGAGTAGAAATAGAGGATAAGCCCTATGTCAGGGATATAGCGAAGAATGTCATGATGCCGGCTAATGCAATGAGACGCCATCTGGTGGTGGAGAGCAGGGAGATCGCCCTGGCGAAGGATGGCAGTAGCTTTCCCATCAATCAGGTAGAATATCGGGATCAAAAGATCGGTGTCATTACCTCGGGCATTCCTTACCAGTATGTGAAGGAGGCGCTTCCCGAGGCCTCTGTTCTGAAGCTGGGATTAATCAATCCCCTTCCGAAGGATCTGATTCTGGAATTTGCCTCTAGGGTGGAGACCTTATATATTGTGGAGGAGCTGGATCCAATCATCGAGGAGCAGGTAAGGTCCTGGGGAATTCCTGCCATCGGCAAGGATATCCTGACCGTCCAGGGAGAGTATTCCGCCAATCTGTTAAGAAGAGCGATTAAGGGTGAGCAGCTGGCAGCAGTTCATGCGGCTGCAGCACCGAACCGTCCTCCCATCCTCTGCCCCGGTTGTCCCCATAGGAGCGTATATTCTGTATTGAATAAACTAAAAATTCATGCGGCCGGAGATATTGGCTGCTATACCCTCGGTGCAGTTGCACCCTTAAGTGTGGTGGATACTACGATCTGCATGGGTGCCAGCATCTCCTCCCTGCACGGTATGGAGAAGGCAAAGGGTAAGGATTATATTAAGAACTGGGTAGCTGTCATTGGAGATTCTACCTTTATGCATACCGGAATCAATTCCCTGATTAACATGGTCTACAACAAGGGAACGGGAACTGTCCTAATTCTTGATAATTCAACCACCGGTATGACGGGACATCAGGATCATGCAGGGACAGGTAGGACATTAAAGGGAGAGGCTGCTTACTCAGTTGATCTAGCGGCACTTTGTAAGGCGGTCGGTGTGAAGCAGGTGTATGTGGTAGAGGCCTTTGATACAGCGACGCTGGAAAAGGTGATCAGGGAAGCCACAGCAATGGATGAGGTGGCTGTCATTATCGCTCAGGCCCCCTGCGTATTATTAGATAAAGCCCCAGCAAAGAAGCAATACCGTATTGATCCTGAGGTATGCATGAAGTGCGGACTGTGCATGAAGCCCGGTTGTCCTGCCATTACGAAGAAGGATAACGGTGACATCGTCATTCATGATACCATGTGCAATGGCTGCGGCTTATGTATGAGGCTGTGTAAATTCAACACCATAAAGCTGCTTGAGAACAGATAGAGTTATCCTGTTGGGTAGCTTTGAGGTCAATGTGAATGATACAATTCTGATAGCAGGAACAGATCAGGTTTAGTACAATAAGGAGGAAGGGCTTTCACTATGGAGACAAAAAATATAATGATCGTAGGAGTCGGCGGACAGGGAACCTTACTGACCAGCAGGATTCTTGGGGGCTTGGCAATTCACGCAGGCTATGATGTTAAGCTGTCAGAGGTACACGGGATGGCACAGCGTGGTGGTAGCGTGGTAACCTTTGTAAGATACGGAAGTAAGGTCCATGAGCCGATTGTGGAGGAAGGTCAGGCGGATGTACTGATTGCCTTTGAACGGCTGGAGGCCTTAAGATATGCCCACTTTTTAAAGAAGGGTGGTGCGATCGTAGTCAATGACCAGAGGATTGATCCGATGCCGGTTGTCATCGGAGCTGCAAAATATCCGGAAAATATTCTGGAGGAGTTGGAGAAAGCCCATCGGGTATATAAGGTAAATGCCATAGCCGAGGCAAAGAAGCTGGGGAATAGTAGGGTATTTAATGTTATCGTACTCGGTATCGCTGCCCAGCATATGGATTTCACGAAGGAGGACTGGATGGCAGTGATTGAGAAGACGGTACCGGCAAAAACGGTCGAGATCAATCTGAAGGCCTTCGAGGTAGGGTACAATCTGCTATAAACACTGGAAGAGCATTCATGTTAGCATGGCAATGATCTGAATGCTATATAAATAAAAGATAAAGGGGGAATGACTTTGATCAAACAGCTGTCTGTATTCGTACAAAATGAGATCGGAAGCCTGGCAGGAGTAACAGCAGTACTGAAAAAGAACAATATCAATTTAAGGGCAATCGCTTCTTTTGATACTCCGGAATTCGCAATCCTAAGAATGGTGGTGGATCAGCCGGAGAGGGCAAAGACCTTGTTATCGGAGCATGGCTTTGCGGTTAAGATGACAGAAGCGGTGGCTGTAGAGCTTAATGATAAGCCGGGGGAACTGGATGGAATGCTCCATGTGATTGCAGATGCCGGTCTGGGAGTAAATTATATCTATTCCATCGTGGTACGGAGCGGAAAGATTCCCCTGATGATTATTAATACGGATCATTTAGAGAAAACAGCCGCAGTATTGAAGGAGAAGGGATATATTGTGGCAGAACAGGGGGATATGTAACCATGATATGGAATGAAACCAAGGAATGTATGAGCAGGGACGAGCTGCATCACCTGCAGAGCGTCAGGCTAAAGAAGATGGTAAATAGAGTTTACCATGGAGTAGAGTTTTACCGTAAGAAGATGCAGCAAATGGGCTTGGAGCCGGGGGACATCAGCACGATTGATGACCTGAAGCTGCTTCCCTTCACCACGAAGAATGACCTGAGGGATAATTACCCCTTCGGATTATTTGCAGTACCTCAGTCTGAGATAGTCAGAGTCCACGCCTCCTCAGGTACCACAGGGAAAGCGACGGTTGTAGGCTATACCAGAAGAGACATTGAAATCTGGCAGGAGTGTGTGGCCAGAGTTCTTGCCATGGATGGTGTAGGACCCAATGACCGGATCCAGGTTGCTTATGGCTACGGCTTATTTACCGGTGGTCTGGGACTTCATTACGGAGCGGAAACAATCGGTGCTACCGTAATACCGATGTCAACCGGAAATACCCAGAGGCTGATTACAATGATGGAGGATTTCGGTGCCACAGCAATTGCCTGTACACCGTCCTACCTATTACATATTGCCGAGACTCTGGAGGAGTCAGGTAAAATCGGTAATATTCAGCTGAAGGCAGCGATCTGCGGAGCTGAACCCTGGACTGAGAACATGAGAAGGGAAATTGAAGAGAAGCTCCATCTGAAGGCATATGATATTTATGGCTTAAGTGAAATTCTCGGACCCGGTGTGGCGGCTGACTGTGAATATCATACGGGGTTACATGTATATGAAGACCATTTCGTGCCGGAGATTATCAACCCGGATACCCTGGAGCCTTGTAAGGAGGGTGAAACAGGGGAGCTGGTATTTACTACGATTACGAAGGAGGCGCTGCCACTTTTGCGTTATCGTACGAAGGATCTCACCAGCATCAGCTATGAGAAATGCCAGTGTGGAAGGACGATGGCGAGGATCTCCAGATTCAAGGGACGTACCGACGATATGCTGATTATCCGCGGTGTGAATGTATTCCCGTCCCAGGTAGAGGCTGCTTTGCTGGAGATCGGTGAAACCAGCCCGCATTATCTGCTGATCGTTGACCGCGTGAATAACCTTGATGTACTTGAGGTACAGGTAGAGGTAGAGGAGCGCTTCTTCTCCGATGAGATTAAGGAGCTGGAAAACCTGACGAAGAAGATTTCCCATGTACTCCAGTCAGCATTGGGACTGGGTGTTAAGGTAAAGCTGGTAGAGCCCAAGACGATTGCCCGCTCGGAGGGAAAAGCAAAGCGTGTGATCGATAATCGAAAGCTGATATAATGATTGCTGCCCTGCCTCGCCAGGAGGAGCAATCGATAAGGAAGGTCAACACACAAATCCATGTAAGGAGGGATCGTATGGTTATCAAGCAATTGGCTGTATTTATTGAAAATAAAGTGGGAAGATTGGAAAGTGTAACAGAGATTTTAGCGGAGCATAATATAAATATTGCATCCTTCAGTCTGGCAGATACTTCAGAATATGGAATGCTGAGAATGATTGTGTCTGATCCGGAGGAGGGAAGAAGAATTCTCAAGGAGGAAGGCTTTTCAGCTAAGCTGACGGAGGTAATCGCAGTGAAGATTGCTCAGAAGCCTGGAACCATTCATAAGGTCCTAAAAATTCTGTTTGAAGCGGGCTTAAGTGTAGAGTATATGTATACTCTGGCTACAGCAGGTAAGGATACCTCTGTCATAATGAAGCCCTCAAATCTAACCCTTGCGCTGGAGCTACTGGCTGCCAATGGCTATGAGGTATGTACGAATCAGGAAGCGTATGAAATAAGCAATCCTGTCGATAAATAATATTTGACATGATTCTGAAAGAGTGTTATTATGAACATGTTACTAAAGAATTAGTAACAAATTAATATTTTTTGGAGGAATTAACATGAACAAAGGTACAGTAAAGTGGTTTAACAATCAGAAGGGCTTCGGATTTATCTCTGACGAGCAGGGCAACGATGTTTTCGTTCACTATTCAGGTCTTAACATGGATGGCTTCAAGTCTCTTGAAGAAGGCCAGGAAGTTCAGTTCGAAGTTGTTCAGGGAGCTAAGGGTCCTCAGGCTACTAACGTAACAAAATTATAATCAAGATTGGTTAACAGTGTACCTTTTTCTAAACTATATATGAGTATATAAGGTTTATAAAGAATTGGCTATATTGTTTTAAACGAATTTGATTAAAGGTTATCCTTAAGGCAACGCCTTAAGGATAACCTTTTTTTGTGCAATAAGTGTCGGGATAGTCATTACAGTATGGGTCTATGTAACTTCCCATTTCTGATAGATTCTTTCCATTAGGTAGTATAAAGGACGGAACAGTACCAGGGCTAATACAAAGTTACCTATTCCGTGAACCAGGTCAAACATAATTCCACTCACCCAGTAAGCCAACATCGTAGGAAAACCGCCCATAAAAAAGTAAGGTAGGGAGCATAGGGCACCGAAGCTTAAGCCATACAGCCCTGATACAATCGCCCAGAAATAAGGGGAGCGTTCCCTTCGAAAGAGATAAGTCACCAGGAACAGGAGAGTCCAAACATACATATAATTCACCCACCAGGTGGAAAGTCCATAAATCAATAGCTCCGACATTACGAAAACATAAATAACAAGCAGTGTCTTATAGCCGATCACCAAGGTGCATAAAATGATAAGGAGGGAGATCAGCTCTACATTCGGAAGGAATGCCAGTCCGACCTGTACCGTTAGGAAGATAGCACTCAACATACCGATGATTACGATATCCTTAATACGCATCAGTACCTCCATTCACCCTAGTAGACGGATAAGGTAATCTCGTATTGTTCACCGTCCTGTATGGCGATTTCATTTACTCCGTAGAATACTTCCTCACCCCTCTTGGTAATGCACCACCACTCTCGCTTGTTATCGTCTGCTAAAGTATTGTCGACCTCGGTAATATAGAATCCAAACTCACCCTCCTTACCTTCAATTAAATTAATTTGGTCCAGAGCCTGGCGTAGATAAGTAGCATCTGTCTCAATGACGTATTCCTTGGTTTCTTTTTCAGGGATAGCAACCAGGACAGTAATGGTTTTATTCCCCGCTGTCTTCTCATCCACGGACTTTGCCCTGGAATTCACATATACCATTACCATAGCCGCTATTACGGCGAGGAAGATTAAGGTTGGAATGATAAATCTAATTAGGTTCTTTTGCTTCATAAAATTCTCCCTTCTACAAACTGAATAAAAAAAGCCTTTTTCCACCAATGGAAAAAGGACAATAAAGAATACAGCTTCCCTATTGTACCCTTGTCCAATCTCTCGTGGAGCTTATGGTACCGGTTTTAAGCAGGTATTCTGACTCATGGATCTGCGTCCGATTCCGGGCCTTCCCAGATGTTCATCATATCCTAACCGTTATTGGCGTGAGAAATGACTATAATCCAGTGGCTTTGGCAGGAATATTCCTGCGGAAGGGACTCCCCATTCACAGCGGCGAGACCGTACAGGTTTTGCACCTGTTTCCCTATTATGTCGGATATCCGGAAGGCTTTCTTCTTCTGATGGGTTAGCCCGGTTGTATGTATCGCTTATAATCAGAAGATAATTCGCGAAGGATATCCAACCACTTAAAACGTATGACTCTGGCAAAAGTGTTTGCCGAGCTCTATAGCGACTTAAGTATATCACTCCATAAAACATGTGTCAATCATCAGTAATTTGTAAAGATCAAAGGAACAATCATCAGTAGATTGCATAGATCAATGAATCAATCTGATCAATCCTCAGTAAAATGCAAAGAAAATATTGGCTATTTCAAGTCATTGTGCTATAATCATGTAGGCAAAGCAGTAAAAACGGGCCGCTTTAGTTTAATATAAGGGAGTAAGAAGATGAAGATTACACAGAAATCATTTGGCAAAACCAGCAAGGGTGAGGAGGCAACCTTATATACCATAGCAAACAGCAATGGCATGAAGGTAACCTTTACCGACTACGGAGCTAATATCGTCAGTATCTTTGTTCCGGATTCCAAAGGCGATATTGCAGATATAGCGCTGGGCTATGAGAATATTGAAGGGTATGAGGCAAACAGTCCGGGCTTCGGTTCCTTGATCGGCCGGCATGCCAATCGGATCGGTGGAGCAAAGTTTGAACTGAATGGAAAGGTATACGAGCTGGAGAAGAATAATGGAGAGAATAATCTTCATGGAGGCTTTGTCGGCTACAATAAATTTATGTATGAAACAGAAGTCTATGAGGAAGAGGATATCGCCAGCATAGAATTTTCACGGTTAAGCCCTCATATGGAGCAGGGCTTCCCCGGAAATCTGGATATCAGTGTAACCTATAGCCTTACAGAGACAAATGAGCTGGTAATCGAATATTATGCAATTTCAGATAAAGATACTATCGTAAACCTGACAAATCACAGCTATTTTAATTTGGCTGGACATAATGCGGGTTCAGTGCTGGATCATCAGATATGGATCAAGGCAAATCAGTTCACACCGACAACGGCAGATCTGATTCCGACTGGTGAGCTGAGGGATGTGGCTGGAACACCGATGGACTTCCGTACCTGGAAGAAGATTGGACAAGACATCAATGCAGATTATGAACCCTTAAAGATGGCAGGAGGCTATGATCACAATTTTGTGCTTGATATCAGCGGCACCGAGGTGGAGAAGGTAGCAGAGCTGTATGAGGAAAAGAGCGGCAGAAGAATGGAAGTGTTCACAGATCTACCGGGCATGCAGCTATATACCGCTAATATGCTAAAACCTGTTAAGCATGGGAAGGGCGGAGCGACTTATGATCAGAAAGCCGGTGTCTGCTTTGAGACCCAATACTTCCCCAACTCCTGTAATATCAAGAGCTTTCCGTCCTGCGTGCTGAAGGCCGGTAAAGAATTTGACTCCGTCACAATCTATAAATTTTCACGATAAGCAGATGAAACAAAAGAAGTCACAAGATTTGCCATGCTTGCATGAGCAGATCGAGTGACTTATTTTGTTCAGTGCAACGTGAGCGAATACACGAAGTGTATGAGCATCATCTGCTTATCGAAAAGATGAAACAAAAGAAGTCACAAGATTTGCCATGCTTGCATGAGCAGATCGAGTGACTTATTTTGTTCAGTGCAACGTGAGCGAATACACGAAGTGTATGAGCATCATCTGCTTATCAATCTTCCTACTTTGTTCCGTAGATTCTGTCACCGGCATCTCCCAGACCAGGTAGAATATAGCCGTTCTCATTTAATCTTTCGTCAAGATTGCCGATATAAATATCAACATCAGGATGTGCCTTCGTAAGTCTCTCAACACCCTCCGGAGCAGCAATTAAGCATAAGAAGTGTATCTTAGTGATTCCCCGCTTTTTAAGAAGAGATATCGCTGCGACTGCTGATCCGCCAGTTGCCAGCATCGGATCAACAACATACATTTCACGATCAGCTGCATCGGATGGAAGCTTACAAAAGTATTCAACCGGTTCGAGTGTCTTCTCGTTTCTGTATAATCCAACATGTCCTACTTTAGCATTGGGGATCAGGTTTAGCATTCCATCCGCCATATGGAGGCCGGCTCTTAAGATGGGAACGATACAGAGCTTCTTTCCCTCAATTTCCTTAGCTATGGTTTTTGTAAGAGGAGTCTCGATTTCAATCTCAGTCAGCGGAAGTTTTCTAGTTGCCTCGTAACAGATCAACATCGCAACCTCAGATACCAAATCCCTGAACTCCTTGGTTGATGTTGTTTTACGCCTCATGATTCCCAGCTTATGTTGAATTAATGGGTGTTCCATGATAGTTACGGTTGCCATATTTGTACCTCCTGATTATTTAAATTAAATTCCTAAATTTCATTATAACAAAAAAACTGTCGGGATAAAAGGATTAATTTATTAATTTCTCAAAAAATCTGTGGTTTTATTATTGTGGACAGGACCCCATAATTTGATACAGGGGAAGGGAGAAAAACCCGGATATTAATTGGACCAAGAATTATCTTTATATTGGAGATACCAGGAAGGCTATGAGCAATGTGTTATAGAAACCATATATTATAGTAGGATTCTATCAGGTGAGCTGTAGAATGGATGAATTATCCCCTTTCGAGCAAGAAATAACTAATTTTGGGCAGAGGAGAAGCCCGGTAGAGGGGGGAGGGTAGCTGCCGGGCTTGTTTTATGAAAAAAATTATCTTATTAGCGTGTTTGGTTTCTATTGACTTTTCACTTAAGCTTATTATAAAAGACATATATGTTTATTATGTGGATATATTATGAACAATTTGTTAATATTATCGCAATTTAGACGATCAGAGATAGGAGCTAAAGCATTAAGGCTCTTTTACCGATGATATTTAATAGCTGATTAAGGAAATTATTACAGTATTTGCAGAGTTTTAATTTGTGTCCTATGCGAATAATAGTAGTAAAGAAACATTAATTGCTGGACTTTTAATCTATGATATGATATAAAAATCTAATGAAATAAACTGATTAAGTTTTTAAGGGAGTGGGTGAATGAATGTCAAATGTATTTAAAAAATTAATCAGCAGAGAGCTTGGTGAAGTAAATTATCATCGCTATTTTTCCTTTGTCAAAAGAAATATTGAAAATAGGACGACTGACAGCCAGTTGATTTATAATGATATGTATGAAAAATTAAAATATAGGGATCTGAAATCTATCACAAAAATGCATAATCGCCTGAATGATACAATGCTGTTGGCCTTCCGGATTAGCAGGAACTTCTTCTTCGCCTTTATCTTCTATCTGGCTGCAATGATTTTTCTGATTGCCAGATCCCTCCGGCCGGATATGACCATCCTCGCGCTGGTTCTTATGAGTGTTGCATTCATATATAAAACATATGAATTTTTAGCGAATAAATTCTGTTATATTGATGCTCAGATCGTCCTGGTCTATAAAGCAGTACTGGATCGCATAATTCTAAATGAAAGGCGAAGTACTCAGGTGAAGAGATGATCGTTGATTCATGAAAATAGATTTGAACTATGATGAAGTAGAGGTCGGTGCTGTTGTACCGGCCTTTTTTTAAGAAAGACATCATTGCAAAATATCCAAATATAGTATAGTTTCTGAATGATTTGATCGTTTAGTACTGGAGCATATGAAGTGACCCGATGAGCCCTGAAGGGCACTTTATGTAGTATTCCATGCCGGTTAGGTTTGTTTGTCATCGGTCAGGTTCGTTCGAATATTGGCCTAGCTACTCCAATATATTATAATAAGATACTTTTCATGTGGAGTGAATATGGAGCAGCAGGAAAAGATACAATCTGATGTTGTCTTATTTATAAAGATTGGAATAGTTGTTTTAAGTATTTTAGTAATCATCGGATTTGGAGTGAAAATTCTCCCGAATGCCATCTCAGTATCAAATATTGGAAGAAAGAGAGATCTACCTATTTATAGTATTCATACGGAGGATAGTAGAGTAGCGTTAAGCTTTGATACTGCCTTTCGCAATGAGGATATCCCCACCATACTGAAGATATTGGCTGATCATCAGATTAAGGCTACCTTCTTTGTAACCGGAGAATGGGTGAAAAACTATCCTGAGGATGTGAAGCTGATCGCAAAAGCAGGACACGACCTGGGAAATCACAGCGAGAACCATCTTCATATGACAAAGCTGACAGAGGAAGAATGCAAGCAGGAGATTATGAAGAACCATGAAAGCGTAAAGAAGTTGACCGGTCTGGAGATGACTCTGTTCCGCCCACCCTATGGAGATTTTAATAATACGGTTGTGGGAGCTGCCAGAGACTGTGGCTATGATACAGTCCAATGGGATGTGGACTCCCTGGACTGGAAGGATTACGGTGTGAAGAGCATCGTTGATAAGGCTGTGAATCATAAGAAGCTGGGTAAGGGTTCAATTCTCTTGCTGCATACCGGAACGAAGTATACAGCAGAGGCTCTGGATAAGGTGATTTTGGGGTTGCAGGAGAAGGGTTATGAACTGGTACCGGTATCGGAGTTGATCTATACGGGGAAGTATGAGGTGGATCATACGGGAAGGCAGATTGAGAAATAAATAGGGTAATGGAGCACTTTTAATGAGTCGGTACCGGGATCGTATGATCCATATGGGGGAGTAAAAGGTGGACCACACGGGAAGACAGATTGGGAAATGAGAATTAGGAAATGTGGTAATTATGATATAGAATAAGATATGAATTTAGTTAGTGTGAAGAATCAAAGATTTTTCACACTCTGCAGGCTAATTGAAACGGCTAAAGCAAACGGATTAAATGTATATACGTACCTAGAATACCTACTATGGTACATGCCTGATACAGACTATCATAATCATCCAGATGTTTTGGAGCTATTGATGCCTTAGACAGAAGCTGTACAAGCAAAACGTGGTAAGTAATTATTAGAGACTAGCTAAATATTTGTAGTTAGTCTCTTCTCTTTTACAAGGCACCCTGTTATTGAGTGCA